>VXTH01000362.1:0-8553 GCA_009837565.1 Chloroflexota bacterium
ACCCCGTTGCCAGCCATCGCCAGCGCCACCGACGAGTTGGTCCCGCCCAGATCGAAGGCGACGATCGGCAGCACCGTGAAGTTCATCGAGAACGACATGAAGGCCATCACGGTCAACAGCCAGTGCAGCCGGAAGAGACCAACGCCGAAGGCCTCAAACGTCTGACCGATGCCCGCGCGAATCATGTTCCGTGATCGTATGATGGACACGCGTCTGGGTCGCGTGGGCCCTCACCCCAGCCCTCTCCCCCAGGGAGAGGGGGTTAGAGACTGGTGGAATGGACGTCGACACCGCAATCAAAGAGCGCCGGACCATCGGTGTGTTCTCGGATCAACCGGTCGCCCAGAGCGTCGTCGAGGAGTTGATCGAGGCGGCGCGCTGGGCTCCCAATCACAAGCACACCGAGCCCTGGCGCTTCCACGTCGTCTCCGGCACAGCCCGCGAGCAGATGTGCGACGCGATTCTCGCCGGCGGCGGCGAATTCGCCAAGGACCCACGCGGCAAGCTGATGCGCTCGCCCCTGTTCGTCGCCATCACCCAGCAGGCGGTGCTCGACGATCCAATCCGCGACCAGGAAGACTACGCCGCCGTCTGCTGCGCGGTGCAGAACATGATGCTCGCCGCAACCGCCAGAGGTCTCGCCACGAAGTGGAGCACCGGCGCGTTGGCCGAGAATCGCGCCGCCAAGCGCTGGCTCGGCATCGGCGAGCAGGACCGCATCGTCGCCTACCTCTACCTCGGCTACGCGCCCGAGGAGATGCGCGAGATGCCCGCCGAACGTCGTCCCGCCGAAGTCATCTGGCGAGAATGAACTCCGCGATCGCATCCGCCGCCAACTCCCGATTCCCCTCTTCCGTATGCCCGGACCGCTTCCGTGGGACAAGGCCGTGGTTGCCGTCCGGAATCCAAGTCATCTGAACCGCCGGCGAGAGATCGTACGCCTCGACCTCCTCCCGCGTCCCATACTCGTCGCGCTCGCCCTGCACGATCAGGGTCGGCGTCGCCAGTTGCTGCAGGTGGATCGTGATCGCCGATGACGGATTGTTCGGAGCATGGAACGGGTAGCTGATGCAGACCATGCCGGCCGGCTCGACCGCGTCGGCGATGTAGCTGGCAATCCGTCCACCCATGCTGCGACCGCCGAAGAACAGCTTCGAAGTCGGTACGCCCTGTTCGGCAAGCTGCTGGATCACCTGCACCCAGGTCCCTGCCAGCACATCCTCAGGATCCGGAGGCCACGGTCGGCGACCCTCCGCCATCGCGCGGCGCATGTAGGGAAAATCAAACCGCGCCACGCGCACGCCGCGCTGGGCAATCAACTCGGCCAGCGCCGTCGTGTTGGGATGCGTCGACGATGCGCCCGCGCCGTGCGTCAGCACCAACGTCGGCGCCGGCGGCGACTTGGGCAGATTCCAGGTCAGCGGAATCTCCATCGCACGAGCCTATGTCGAGGTTCGCGCGATGATCGGCGCCAGCTCGTCGATCAGCTCGTTGGCGGCTGCCGGATCCAGCGCCGTCATGGCGAGATGGTCGACGCCGCTGGCCTCCGCCTGCTCCGCCTTCTCGATGATCTGATCGGGCGTGCCGATGATCATGTCCTCCAGTCGGTCCCTGGTGACAAAGCGCGCCTCGCCCTCCTTGAGGTAGCTGTAGTGTCCCTCATGCACGTCGAGATAGAGCCGATCCAACGGTCGACCGCGCTCCTCGGCGTACTCGGTGATGTACTGGTTGTACTCAGCCGCGAGGTCTGGATTCACTCCCTTGAGGTTGCCGCCCCAGCCGCCGTATTCGGACTCCCAGATCGTGTGGTTGTTGACGGCCGCCACTGCGCCGGCACGATGGACGACCCGCTCAGACATGATGTCTTCGCCGTCCTCCAGCACGCACGCGCCGACCAATCCAACGGTGTACGGCTTCTCCGTCGAGCGGCCCGCAGAGCGCGCGGCGTTCTCGATGATCGGGAAGGCCGAGTCGAGCCACGGTCCGGTGCCGGCGGTGACGAATCCGTCGCCGATTTCGCCAACCACTGCCGTCGCCCTTGGACCGTTGGCCGCGAGATAGATCGGGATGTGGTCCTTGATGTTGTAGAAATCCGGATGGTCGGGATGGATCAAACGGATCCAGGTCTCACGACCGGTGACGTCGTCGGTGTGCAGGATGTCCTTGCCGTCGAGCAGATCGCGGACCTGCTGCGCATATTCGCGGAACTTCCGCACCGGGTACGAGGGCAGACCCATCGTGTTGCGGCCCGTATAGCCCGTACCCAGCGCCAGGATCGTGCGGCCTGGGGCGAGCTTGTTGATCGTCGCGATGGCCGAGGCGGTGACCGGCGCAATTCGGTTCGAGGGAATCGAGACCAGCGTGCCCAGCTTGATCGTCGATGTGCGCTCGGCCGCGAGCGCCATCGCCGCGTAGCAGTCGGACCAGATCAGCTGCGAGTCCGGGAACCAGGCGTGGGTGAAGCCCGCCTCCTCAGCGCGCACGACTTCCTTCCACATGTCGATGTAGGTGGGGACGAGCAGTCCGTACTCCATCGGTGCACTCCTATCCGCGCTTCTGAATGACTTCGCGGGCGAAGTCGTCGATGATCTCTCGCGCGCCGGCAGGGTCGTTAGCAGTCAGGGCGATGTTGTCGACGCCGATCGATTCCAGGTGTTCGATTTTCTCGATGATCTCCGGCCCCGTCCCCACCAGGCTGCGCTCCAGTACCTGGGGGAAGATGAAGCGCTCTTCGCCCGGCTTGAGATAGACCATGTGGCCTTCGTGGACATCGAGGTAGAGCCGGTCGTCGGGCGTGCCCTTGGCAGCGGAGTACTCGCGGATGTAGTTGTGGTACTCACCGGCGAGGTCGGGGTTGTCCATGCCCAGGTTGGCGCCAGGACCGTAGGCCGCTTCCCACATCGCGTGAACTCCCGGGACCATGCCCGGTCCCAGGATTCGCATGACTCGTTCTGAGTCGAGGCCCTCACCGTCTTGCAGGACCAATCCAGTCGTCAGACCGACCGTGTACGGCTTCTCCGTGGAGCGACCGGCCGCCTCAGCGGCGGCAGCGATCGTGGGGAAGCTCTGTTGAGCATTGAGCCCCATGCCGGTCGTGACCCAGCCGTCGCCAACTTGTCCCACAACCTCCATCGCTCGTGGTCCGTTGGCGGCGACGTATATCGGGATGAAATCGTCGAGGTTGAGGAACTCCGAGTGCTGCCCATGGATCAGCCGGATCCAGCGCTCCTGCCCGGTTATGTCGTCGGTGTAGAGCACGTCCTCGCCGTTGAGCAGTCCACGCACCTGCTGGGCGTACTCGCGATAGCGGGCGATCGGGTAGGCGGGCAGGCCCATCGTGTTGCGACCGGTGTATCCGGTGCCGATCCCGAGGATGATCCGCCCCGGCGCCAGCTTGTTCAGCGACGCGACGGCGGATGCGGTCACTGGAGCGATCCGGTTCGACGGAATCGCCACCAGTGTGCCCAGCTTGATGGTCGACGTGTGATGCGCCGCCAGCGCCATCGCCGCGTAGACGTCGGAGTAGATCAGCTGGGAGTCGTAGAACCAGGCGTGCGTGAACCCAGCCGCTTCGGCCCGCTGGACCTCCTGCCAGGCGTTGATCCAACTGGGGATTCCGATTCCGTAGTGCATAGTTGGCTCCTTTGTTGGCTTGATGGGCTGCGCGAACCACGGTCGGTCCCCTCAGCCGCTAAGCGGCAGCTCCCCCAGAGGGGGAGCTTTACTTCAACTGATACGTGGGCGGCTTCTTCCAGAGGTCGGTTGGGGGGTTCTCCTGCTGGGCCAGAATCTTGTTTCGCTGAGCTTTGTCGAGCCGTTTGCCCTGTTGGATGATCTTGCGGTTGGCCTTCTCCTTGGCCTTGTTCTTGGCGACCGTGGCGGGATTGGGCCGCTTTTTCTCTCCGCGCGACGCCCGAACCACGCCTGACTTCTGCAAGCTCTTGAGGTGCGCCTGGACGTTGCCGTCCGCCGCCCGGCGCAGCCGCTTGTCGATCGAGTCGCCGTAGATCGACTCCATGATCTGCCACGATGTCTTCGGTTCGCCGTCTTGCAGCTGTTCGAGAATCTGGTCCTCGCGCATCTGGCGGTGAGCGACATACATCTCGAGCCGATCGCGGGCTTTGGCCTCCTCGGTATCGGTGATCAGCGGGCCGTGACCCGGGCAGAGCACCTTGACGTTTGGCAGCTCGAGCAGCCGGCGCAGCGAGGCCATGTAGGAATTGACGTCGCCGACCACCGTGGTCGTGTTGCCCAGGATCGTGTCGCCGGTGAAGAGGATGCCTTCCTCCTCGATGTAGTAACAGAGCGAGTCGACAGAGTGGCCGGGGCTGGTCATCACCTGGACCCTGATGCCTCCGTCGAGGTTGATCTGATCTCCGTCCGAGTAGGTCTTGACGCCGTCCTTGGGCAATCGCCCGCGCAGCAGTCGCACGCCGTTCTCCGGCACGGCGATATCCGCCTTGAGGTGCTCGTTGACATGCTTGAGATTGCCGGAGTGGTCGAAATGGTGATGCGTGATCGCCGCGACGCCGATCTCCGAGTGGTCAATCGCGGCGAGATAGCCGCGCAGCATCCAGCGGAACTTGTCGATCGCCTCGCCCGAGTCAATGGTCAGAGTCTGGCCGCCTCGTTGGCCGATGATGTAGATGTTGGTCGAGGTCGGCCGCATCGGCTGATCCTCAGGAACCGGCACCATCCGCACGTTGTCGCTGATCTTCATGTCGGGGTCTCCTTAGCTGTGGCTGCCGATGGCGATGCCGGCGACCTGCGGCGCGACGTCGCGGGCCAGGAACTCGGGCACGTCGTCGCGGTCGAACATGAAGTGCTGGAACTGCACCTCGGCGACGCCGGCTTCGGCGAGTCGGCCGAGCGCGTCGACGGTCTGGTCTGCGCCGCCGACGAGGCGGCCCATCGAGCCGAACTCGGTCAGGAACTCGTCCAGCGGTTGTCCCGGCCGGCCGAACATGCCCTGGGCAAATCTGCCCCCGGCTTCGACCAGCTCCGGGGTGCCGACGGCGTGGAACATCATCATCGAGTGTTCGATCTCGTCCGGACTGCGATCGATTGCCTCGCACGCCTGGGCCATGACGTCACGCTTGTGACCGTACGCCTCTGGGGTCAGCGAGACGCAGTTCCACTCCGAGGCGTACTTCGCCGCCATCGGAATCGTGCGCTTCTCACCGCCTCCGCCAATCAGGATCGGCGGACGCCCGGGCTCAGGGCTGGGCAAGCAATCCGCCTGGTCGAGCTGGTAGTACTGCCCCTGGTAGCTGGATCGGCCCGGACTCCACAGCGCCCGCATCATGTTGATCGCGTCTTCGAGCCGGTCGAAGCGCTCTCGGGTCGGCGGAAAGTCGAGGCCGTAGGCGTCGTGCTCGGGCTGATTCCAGCCGGCGCCGAGGCCCATCACAAATCGCCCGCCCGAGAGTTGGTCGATCTGCGCGGCCATCCGGCCGACATCGACCGGGCGGCGGAACGTGACCGGCGTGACCATCGGTCCAAAACGCAGATTGGAGGTCTCTACAGCCGCCATGACAAAGCTGAGGAAGCACTCGAGGCTGTCCTGCTGGCTCGTCTCGATCGAGCCGGTGAAGTAGTGGTCACTGCGGAAGAGGGAGGGAAACTCAAGCCGGTCTGCGAGCCGGAGGATGTGACGCCAACGTTCCCACGTGAGTCCGTTCTGTCCCTCGACCATCAATGCAACCCGCATGAGCACCCCTCTGACCGCGTCCCCCGGGACGCACCGGTGTTGGCATGCTAAGGCTCGATGGTCGCAGGTCGGCTAGCGAGGGAAGGCGACGGCATCGTCCAGCACGACGACTGAGACCGAATCGTCGGGATGCCAGACCACTTCGGTGCGCAACCTGGTCTCAACTTCACCACCCGACGGCAGGCGGACACGCACAACCTGATCGTGTCCGTAGTACTCGCTGCTGATCACGCGCGCACTGGCGGGATCGCCAGGATCAGTCGGTTTGAGCGCCAGCTGCTCCGGCCTGAGCAGGATGTCGAACGAGTCGCTTCCCTCAACCGCGCTCTGGTTCCCCAGGACGACGAATCCCAGTTCTGTCTCAGCGCCGCCGCGAACTCGTTGGCCAGGCAAAATGTTGGCGTCGCCCACGAATGTGCCGATGAATCTGGTCCCCGGCCGATAGTAAATGTCGTCGGGAGCACCGATCTGCTCAATCGTGCCATCGCGCATGACGGCGACCCGGTCGGCGAGCGAGAGCGCCTCCTCGCGGTCGTGGGTGACGAAGACCGCGGCCGTGTTGGCGGATTTGAGAATGTTGCGCATCGCCAGGCGGAGGCTCGCGCGCAGGTTCTGGTCGAGGTTGCTGAATGGCTCGTCGAGCAGCACGGCCGCCGGCTGCGGCGCGAGGGCGCGGGCAAGGGCTACCCGCTGCGCTTCGCCTCCAGATAGTTCATGGGGGAACCGCTCGCCAAAGTCTTCCAAGCCGACCAACTCCAACATCTCCCGGACCCGAGGCGGCGCTTCGACGCCGCGCAAGCGGCGCAGCGGCCGCCTCCACCATGCATGGTGACCACTCGACAGACCGAAGCCGATGTTGTCGGCGACGCTGAGGTGCGGGAACAGGGCGAAGTCCTGTGGCACCATGCCGATCCGTCGGCGTTCGGGGGGACGCCAGACTGAGGCGTCGACGGCGGTCTCGCCGTTGATCCGAACCACCCCCTCGTCCGGATGCTCGAATCCGGCCAAGACGCGCAGGGTCGTCGACTTGCCGCATCCGCTCGGTCCCAGCAATGCGACGATCTCTCCGCGCTCGACTTCGAAGGACGCCTCGCGGACGGCCACGGTGTCGCCGAAGGTCTTGGAGACCCGGTCGACGTGCAGCGCTGGTGAGTCGACTGCGGATTCAGGTGCGGAGGCCACGGTCGTTCCCAAACAGAATGATCATCGGCAATGCCGCGCATCCGAGAAGCAACAGTCCATTCGCGGCAGCCCGGGCGAAGAAGACGTCCTCCTGGTGTCCCCACAGGCTGGTCGCCAGTGTGTCGAATTCAATTGGAGCAAGCAACAAGGTGGCCGGCAGTTCCTTCATCGTCGTCAGAAAGACCAGAGCGAACCCTGCCATGACGCCGGGGGCAATCAACGGCAACGTGACGCTGCAAAACGTCTGCCACGGTGAACGGTTCAAGGAGCGGGACGCTTCTTCGAGCCCTGGCTGCACCCTGACCAGTGAGGTCCGCAAGCCCGAGATCGCCTGCGGTAAGAAGAGCACGGCGTAAGCAAAGACCAACGTGATGATCGTCTGATAGATGCCGGGGGTCACGCGCAGCGTGAAAAAAATCAGGGCGAACGCGACCACGACCCCTGGCAACGCATATCCAACGTAGGAAGCTCGATCGACGACGCGAGCCAGGAATCCAGGGCGACGGACCACGACGATCGTAATCGGAATCGAGATCGCGACCGTCGCCGCACCTGCCAAAGCGGACGCGTACACCGAGTTGAGGGCCTCATTCCAGATATCCGGGAACGTCTCTCCGCCCTGGAGGCCGACCGAAAGCCAGTGAAACAGCACGGCGACGGGTACGAGCAGGGCGATACCGCAAACGACGCTGATCGCGAGCAGCGCCGGCCAGCGATAGCGGCGCAGGCTGACGAGTCTGGGCATCCGAGCGGCGCCGCTGCCGAGTCGGTGATAGCGAGCCTTGCGACGCTGCGACCAGTCGACCAGCAACACTACCGCGACAAGCGCGACCAGAATCAGGCAGAGCACGGCAATGCTCGATCGGTCGAACGACGTGCCAATCCGGACGTAGATTGCCCGCGTGAAGGTGTCAAAACGCATCATTGAGACTGCCCCGAAGTCGGCAATCACGTAGAGGGCGACCAGCAGGCTTCCAGTTGCCATTGGAATCCTCAGTTGGGGAACGGTCACGTGCCAGAATGCGCTCCAAGCCGAATGGCCGAGGGAGCGTGCGGTTTCCTCGATCCCCGGATCGAGATCGCGCAGGCCGGCGCGAATCACGATCAGCAGGTAAGGAAACGTGAACAACGTCAGGGTCAGCCAGGCGCCGAAGAATCCGTAGATTTCTGGGATGCTCTCGACACCCAGCGGCGCCAGCAGATCCTGCAATGATCCATTGGGTCCCAGCGCGATGATGAATGCGAAGGCTCCCACGTAGGAAGGGATTGCCAGGGGCATGATCGTGATCGATCGCCACCAGCGTGCGAACGGCAGATCGGTGCGCTCCGTGAGGTAGGCGATCGGCAAGGCCAGGGCGGCAGAAGCGGCAGTCACGGCGACCGTTAGACCTGCGGTGTTGAGCAGGAGACGGGCGGTGCCGTCGTTCAGCACCTTCGACCAGGTCTCCGCGTCGGCCTCTGCTGCTCGGACGATCAGGTAGATCAGGGGGATACACGCTGCCGACGCTCCGGCCAGAGCGAGGAGCCAGATTCCAGGAATGCGAAGTCGAAGCCAGGAGGGCACTGAGACCGATTCGCTGAGCAGGCTCATTGCTGGAGGTTATCGGACATTTTTCAGCATGAAAGGAAACAATCGCGACGGCGCCGCGTCCGCTCTGAGT
>VXTH01000362.1:8563-8991 GCA_009837565.1 Chloroflexota bacterium
CGCGGTATTGTCCTGAGACGAATGTTGCCGCTCTGCTGCCTGGAAGACTGCCTGGATCGACCGCTGCTGCCGCTCCCAGGGCGAGGATGAGTTACTCCAACGCACCGACCTTACGGAGCAGCTCGAGCGTGCCATCGAGGTCCGACAGGGAGGTCAGCGCGAGTGACGGCGGGTTGAGCTCGTCCAACGGGATCAGCCGCGGGTTCGCATCAATTTCCGACGCCACCGGATACTCGTTTGTCTGGTCACGGAAGTAGGTCTGACCTTCCGCCGACAGCAGGAAGCGAATAAATCTCAGAGCATTCGCCCGGTTCGAGGAGCCCTCGAGCATCGCCACGCCGGCGACGTTGATCAGTGCGCCGGCATTGCCGGAGTCGGTGAAGTGGTTGGCCGCCGGCCAGTCGTCGTCGAAACGGAACAGGTAATAG
>VXTH01000291.1:0-8934 GCA_009837565.1 Chloroflexota bacterium
CACCCGGGCAATGGATGTGCGTCCGCCGGCCGCGTGAACAATCGCCTCGACCGTCCCAGGACCCCCGTCTGCCACCGGTGCGCTGTCAATCACGGCATTGGGAAACACGGACATCACGCCGGTCTGAATAGCCGACGCGGCTTCGACAGCGGTCAAGCTGCCCTTGAACTCTTGCGGCGCGATGACGACGCGCATCGTTCAGTCGCCCGCGCCGATGCCCAGAATGCGCAGAATGCCCATGACCAGAATGGCCACGACCGCCAGTAGAAGCGCGAGCCGAATCCGTCGATAGACGGATAGCAAGTTTCCAAATGTCAGCAGGCCGCGCATGTATAACACGGCGATTAGCAGGGCCAGGATCACGATGGCGATGAGGATGCTCACCGCTCTATCGTACGCGCCTCCGACCTTTTCGCGGCCGTGATCCGAACCCACAGATCACACAGACAACGCGCCTCCCGTGACTCGCCGTCGGACCGGCGCAGCGAGGACAGACGGAACTTCCCCGTCGCGGACCCGGATACGAAACCCGAGCGGTGGGCGAGGATTCCATCATCAGCGGCAGTTGAGCGCCGCGAGCGATGAAGCCTGCACTCGAACCGGGACGCTTGCTCGCCATCGGATCATCCTGTACGTACGTTCGGTTAACTTGAACGTAGTACGCACGTACGGCGTTGTCAATTATGTCCGTTGCCTGATTGACAGGGAGGGATGCAGCGATTCCGGCACCACCGGGGCGGCCGTCGCTATTGCTGATCTTCCGGACGGTCCAGCCAGTCGACGAAGTCGCGCATCTTCTCATTCAGCGTGTCGTAGCGACCTCGGTCGGCGGCGACGAGGATGCTGACGAACAGAATTGCCAAACCGATCTCCACCATCTCACACCTCCGTCAGCGCTTGCTGTCAGTATCGTAGGTTGGCATGAGCCGCCGTGCATCCTCCGATGTCTCTCCGCGCCCTCCGGTGGTCGCGACCCTGACCCTGGGTTGCAAACTGAACCAGGCTGAAACACAACAGGCCGCCCGCGAACTGCAGCGACAGGGTTGCCTCACGACCGACCGTCCTACGCGCGCCGATGCCTATCTGATCAACACCTGCACGATCACACACGTCGCCGACCGCAAGGCACGCCGACTGATTCGGATGGCCAATCGGCTCTCGCCGAAGGCGCCGGTGATCGTCACCGGTTGCTACGCCGAGCGAGACGCGGCAGCGCTTAGCGAGCTTGGGCAGGTGCAGATCGTCGGCAACGAACGCAAACACGAGGCGGCGGACGCGCTGCTTTCCGCGCTCGACGACATGGAAGCGCGTTCGGTATCCAGCGACGATGCATGCGTCTCAGGCGGCCGGACCAGGTCGTTTATCAAGATCCAGGAAGGTTGCGACGACGTCTGCGCATTCTGCATCGTCCCCTATGTCCGCGGGCGCGAACGGGCGCTGCCAATCGATCAGATCGTGGCGCAGACCCAGGAGCGGGTCGAAGACGGTGTCCAGGAGGTCGTACTGACCGGCACGCAACCGGGCGCATATGGGCGCGACCGCGCGGACGGCGCATCCGCAGCGGCGCTGATTGAAGCGCTCCTGACCCAAACCGACGCGCCGCGCATTCGCTACTCGTCGATTCAGCCCCAGGACATCACGCCGCAGTTGCTCGCCTGCTGGGACGACGCGCGGATGTGCCGGCACTTCCATGTGGCCTTGCAGAGCGGGTCGGACCCCGTGCTCGCGCGCATGCGACGCCGATACACGTCGGAAGAGTTCCGAGACGCCATCAAGACGATTCGCAGCTCTGTGCCGAGCGCATCGATCATGACCGACATCATCGCCGGATTCCCCGGCGAGACCAAAACCGACCATCAACAGACGATGCGTCTGATGGAGGAACTGCGCTTCACCGATGTACACGTGTTTCCCTACTCTCCACGGCCTGGCACCTCGGCCGGCTTGCTGGAGGATGACGTCTCGCCACAAACCAAGCAGAGCCGCGCGGCGGAACTACGGGCCATGGGCGCAACTCATCGAACCGCTGCGCTCGAACGCTGCGTCGGAACGGTGCAGTCCGTGTTGTTCGAGTCAGCCGATTCCGGTCTGACTGACACATATCTGCCGGTCCGGGCCAGTTCCGAAGCAGATCTCACGAACCAGATCCGCGGCGTGAGCATCAACTCTGCCGACGAGACCAGTCTGTTCGGCGAGCTCCTGGGATGACAACCGAAGAACCGGCGTCGTTGCCGCCGCCCGACAATCTGCGGCTCACGTTGGAGGCACTCCTGCTGGTGGCTGAATCGCCGCCGAGCATTCGCACCCTGGCGCGGGTGACGGGAGTCTCGGACGCCAAGGTTCAGTCGATCATCGAGGAGATGGAGGCCGATCACTCGGGCGGCATCCGAATTCGCCGGCACGAACACAGCGTGGCCCTGGTCTCGGCCCCCGAAGCGGCGCCGTACGTCGAGCGGCTGCTCGGACTGGACACGCCGCCGCGGCTGTCCAGGGCGTCCCTGGAGACCCTGGCGATCATCGCCTATCACCAGCCGGTCACGCGAGACCAGGTCGAGCGAGTCCGAGGCGTCGGCGCCTCGGGCGTGATTCGCTCGCTGCGCGCGCGTGATCTGATCGCTCCCAGCGGACGCCTGGATACGCCCGGGCAACCGCTGCTCTGGAGCGTGACGCCGCGCTTCCTCGACCACTTCGGACTCAGCGCGCTTGATCAACTCCCGCCACTCGAACAGTTGGAACCGCCGGCAGAGCAAGCAGTCCTTCCGCTCGAACCCCAGGACACGGCCGGAGACCGGACATGACCTTCATTACGGTGCTCACGCTGGAGTTGCTGATCTTCGAGTCGGCCTCGCTCAAGGAAAAACGCGCCGTGATTCGCCAGGTCATCCAACGGACACGCAACAAGTTTCCGGTGGCAGCGGCGGAAGTCGAGAGTCAGAACGACGCCGCCCGCGCCACCCTGGCGTTCGCCGCCATCTCGTCCGACTCCCAGATTTCCCACGCCACCGCACAACGCGTGTTGGCATTCGTTGAGGATCTGCGTCTGGATTGCCAGGTGGGGACGGTCTCGACCGAGACGATCGCGCTCTAGTTGACCAACTCGGCCCACAGATCGTGCCCCATCGCCTCGACGATTTCGATCGGCCTGAACTCTCCCGGGTCCGCTTCGCCGAGGGCAAAGACGAGCCCGTCGACTTCAGCCGCCTCGCGATATGTCCGTCCGGCGATGATCGGCTCGCCGTCCTCGGAGGTCTGGCCTGGCTCCGACTCGACCAGCAGCGTCATCCGCCGCCCAACCTGACGTTCATTCTTTCGGGCCGACACATCGGCGAGCAGGGTCATCAACTCCTCGTGCCGGCGTTGCTTGACATCCTCGGGGATCTGACTGGACATCTCTGCGGCGGGCGTGCCGTCCTGCGGCGAGTAGATGAACGCGCCGGCCCGGTCGAACTCCGCGTCGGACGCAAATTGGAGCAACTCCTGAAACTCAGAATCCGTTTCGCCGGGGAAGCCGACGATGAACGTCGTCCGAATCGCGATGTCGGGCATCGCCTGGCGCAGCCGATCCAGCGTTCCCCGGACCATGCTCATGTTGTGCGGGCGTTTCATCCGGCGCAGGACGGTTGGCGACCCGTGCTGCAACGGGATGTCGAGGTAGCGGCACACCTGCGGTGTGTTCGCCATCACGTCGACCAGGCTGGGTGTGACGAATCCCGGATAGGCGTACATCAGGCGCAGCCAGTCCGCGCCCGACTCAGCCGCCAGTCGCTCGATCAGGCGCGCCAATCCGTTGGCGTCGCCCCATTCGACACCGTACGCCGTACTGTCCTGCGCGACCAGCACGATCTCTCGTGCCCCGCGCCCCACGAGGTCGCGAGCCTCCCGGACGAGCGCATCGGGCTCAACGCTGCGGAACTGTCTCCCCTTGATCGCCGGGATGTTGCAGAAGGTGCAGGGCCGGGCGCAGCCGTCGGAGATCTTCAGGTACGCCGACGGTCCGATCCCGATAGAGGTTTCGGGTATGTCTCGTTCGGCTTCAACAGCGCCCGCGTGCTCGGCGATCTCTTGCCACGCCTCGATCCCGAACGTGGCTCCAATGCCGTCGATCGCGATGACCTGTTCGCGCTCAATCTGTGACCAACATCCGGTCACGACCACTTGCTGACCCGGCAAACGCTCGGCCGCCAACAACTCCGCCGCCTGGCGCGACTCGTCGCGAGCGTCGTCGATGAAGCCGCAGGTGTTGAGAATCACCAGGTCCGCCGCCTGCCGATCGCCAGTCGCACGGTGCCCGGCTTGCTCCAACTCGCGGGCAATCCGATCCGAGTCGGTCGTGTTCTTCGGACAGCCCAGGGTGACGATCTGGTAACGCATCAACCGCCGCCCGACCCGGTATCGGTCGATGCGCCGGGCCGCGGCCCTCGGCTGACGACCAGCGTGATCACCGCGTCCTCAGGCGGCTCGGCGCCGGGCGCGGGAGACTGCTCCAGCACGGTTCCGACCGGCGAATCGTCGTAAATCGACACCACCACGTAGGGCGCGTTGAGCAGCTTGATATAGCTGACGGCCTCGCGCGATGTGAATTGCCGAAGGTCGGGCAATGGCTGGAAATCCGCGTTCGTGTTGATCTGCGGGGCATTCGTTTGATCCAGCGTCTCCGCCACCGTGTCGATTCCCGGCACGTCGCGGGTTTCCTCCACCGGCAACGCCTCTTCGCGCAAACTGACGACTGCCACGACCGCGCCGATAATCACCAGGACGACAACAGCGGCAACCAGCCACGGCCCCAGGTGAACTCGCGAGGGCCGCAGCTCCTCCCGCGGCGCGCCGCTGCGTTCCACCGACTGATACGACTCAATCGTCTCATCGCTGAGCTGCAACCCTTCCCCCGGAGCGCTGGGCTCGAATGGGAAACGGTCCAGCAGCGGCCCCTCGTCAAGGCCCAGGTACTGCGCGTACGAACTGAGGAATCCCCGGGCGAACGGAGCGGCTGGCATGCGCCGCCAGTCCTCGGCCTCGAGCGCTTCGAGGTAGTGGCGAGCAATTCTGGTGGCCTGGTGGGCCTGCGCGATCGAGCGGCCGCGGCGAATCCTGGCCTGGCGCAGTTCCTCGCCGATGCCGGTCAGATACCCGTCGCCTCGGCCCACCATGATCAGGCGTCCGGTAACACGGCGGTCTTGAGCACCGAGGGATCCTCACGCGAGGTGTACGACTGGTCGGCCTGCGACAGTGCGAATCGATGCGACACGATGTGATCGACCGCGTCGAGCGTCGGCAAGATCGCCGCCGTCCGCCGAAACTGGTCGGGTGTCGCGTTTTGTGTGCCGGTCAGCGACACTTCTCGATAGTGCAGGTCATTGACGTCGACGATCGCCGACGACTCCGGCGGGAATCCGGCAAACAGGTTCACGCTGCTCTGTCGTCCGGCGACCTGCAGGGCCGCCTCGGTCAGACCACCCAGACCCACCGAGACAATCACGACATCACAGCCGTTGCCGCCGGTCGCCTCATCGACGATCGCCCGCAATTCGTCCGGATCGCCGCCGCATACACGCGAAGCGCCAACCTCGGCTGCCGCCGCGCGGCGCACGTCGACCGGTTCCGAGACGATAATCTCACCGGCCCCGAGCGCCCTCGCGAGCAACACATGGAGCAACCCCATCGGTCCGGCCCCGAGGATCGCCACTGACGCACCGGCGCGGAACCGACAGGATTCCAACGAGTTGAGCACGCAGGCGGTCGGCTCCGTGAGCGCCGTCCGTCCCCAGTCGGCCCCGTCGGGGAGTTTGACCGCATGTCCCTGGGCCACCAGCGGCGCGGGCAACAGAACCTGTTCGGCCAGGCCGCCGTTGGCGTCATAGCCAAGTGTTTGCCGCGAGGTACAGCGGTTGCGCAGACCGCGGCGGCAGAACTCACATCCGCCGCAGGAGATGATCGGATAGACGGCGACGCCGTCGCCCAAGCTCAGATCGTTGACGCCCTCACCCAGCGCGACGACCTGACCGGCGAACTCGTGTCCCGGCACCACGCCGGCCTTGGCATACTTCTCGCCCCGGTAGACGCGCAGGTCGGACGCGCAGACGCTCGCCGCGCCGACTTCGATTACCGCCTCGCCGGGGCCCGGATTCGGAGACGGCAGATCGCCGACCCGAATCTCACCGGGGCGGTCGAAAATCAGTGCTCACATGGGTGGGCCCATCGCCCAGATACCGGTGTCGAGGACACCGCGCGGGCTCAGTTATGGCGTGCGCGCCGGCTCAGGCGGTCGACTGCGAGGGCGAAACGTTGCCTCAGGATTCCGCGACGCGTGATATTGACGCAGCAACCGCGACTTGCGCCGAGCGGCGGTGTTGGCGTGAATGACGCCCCGTTGTGCGGCTCGATCCAGGGCGCTGACTGCGCGCTGGATGGCGTCATCGGCGTCCGTCCATTCCTGCGTGTCGAGCGCATCGTCGATCGCGTCCAACGCATCACGCACGGTGCTGCGGGCAAATGTCCGCACCGGTTTGTTGCGCATGCGGCGCTTCTGGCTCTGGCGTAGATATTTGACGGCGGCAGCCTTGTTGGCCACAACTTCCCCTCTTTCTGAGTCCGCCTCATCGTATCAGCCGATCCGTGGGTGTCTACCGCATTCATGGCGGTGAATGGCGTTGTTTGGCGATCATCGTGCAATCAACTGCTCGAACGTGCATCTTCCGCCGCAGTTTGCGACAGTGGGCGGGTGAGCCTCAATGCCCCGGTTTCGCTTGGTGGACGACTGTTTGGCAGCCGTAGCGGCATTATCGGCGCGGTGCTGCTGATCGGCGTCTCGTTCCTCGGCTCTCGCCTGCTGGGCGTCGCCCGCACCGCCGTGATCGCCGACCAGTACGGCACGTCGGTCGAGCTCGATGCCTTCTGGGTCGCGATGCGGCTCCCTGATCTCGTCTTTCAGCTGTTGGCCGGCGCCACCCTGGCCTCCGCCTTCATACCCGTCTACGCCCGCGTCCTGCAGCACCGAGGCGAGCGTTCGGCCTGGCGACTGGCCAGCATCGTGCTGAACTGGGTGCTGATCGGCACCCTCGCCCTCTCGATTGGCGTCTTCTTCGCTGCCGAGTGGATCGTTCCTGCCCTCGCGCCGGGACTGGGTGAAGACTCCGGTATTCAGGACTCGATTACCGAAGACGCCATCTTCCTCACACGCGTGCTGCTGCTGTCGCCCATCCTCTTCTCCATCAGCGGCATGCTGACCGGCATCCTGCACGCTCGTCGACACTTCCTCTTGCCGGCGATCTCGCCGATGCTCTACAACCTCGCGATCATCCTCGGCGCCTTGCTGCTGCCGGAACAGCTGGGCGTCGAGGCGCTCGTGATCGGCGTCGTCGCCGGATCGGGTCTGCATCTGATGATCCAGTTGCCGGCCCTCTCCACCGCGCTGCGGGGCTCCGGAGGCGGCCTCGGCCTGCACTTCAATCTGGGCGACCTCGAAGCGCGGGAAGTGCTGCGTCTGATGGCGCCGCGCACGCTGGGGCTGGCCGCTGCCCAGATCAACCTGATCGTGCTCACCTTCTTCGGTTCGCTGGTCGGCGATTCGTCGATCTCCGCGCTCAACTTCGCCTGGTTGCTCTTGATGTTTCCCGTCGGCCTTTTCGGCATGTCGCTGGCCACCGCAGTCTTCCCCAGCCTGGCCGAGCGCGCCGCGCTGGCCGGGCCCAGCGCCGTCAATGGAATGGTCTCGCAAACCCTTCGCTTCACCCTGTTCCTCGCCATTCCAGCGTCAGTCGGCATGTTCCTGCTACGCGACTCAATCGTCGCCACCCTGCTAGAGCACGGCGCATTCGACGCCGTCGCGACCGAGCTGGTCAGCGACGCGTTGCTGTTTTACTCGATTGGCGTCTTCGCCCACGCCGCCATCGAGATTGTCTCCCGCGGGTTCTATGTCCTGGGCGATACGCGCACACCCGTCGCGCTCGCGATTTCCTCGATGCTGCTCAACATCATCCTCTGCGCCGTGCTGGTCGGGCCCCTGGAGCTCAAGGGGTTGGCGCTGGCGCTTTCGATCTCAGCAATCGCCGAGTTCCTGCTGCTCACGCTGTTGCTCAACGGCCGCTTGAGTCGCCAGTTGCTCTCCGGCGCTGTCTGGTGGTCAACGGCCAAAACGATCGTGGCGACCGTGATCATGGCGCAACTGGTCTGGCTCCTGATCGAAGTGCTGATCGGGCTCGACATCGCCCGCGACTCCTGGATCACGCTGCTGCTCTGTGTCAGCGGAGGCGCCGTGGTCTACTTCGTGCTCAGTCTGATCATGAGACAGGAAGACGCGGAGGCGCTGATCCTCCGGGTCGAGTCTGTGCTGTCGCGTGCATTCCGACGCTGATGGTTCGGGAGCGCCGCGCTGCCTCTGATAGAGTTGAGCATGTTCCGGCGCTGCTGCTTCGGCGCTCTCGGATTCACATACACCCAGTCACCGACAACAGTTGCGAGAAACCATGGCCTTGCAGGATCGCTTGATCGTATGCCGCGACTGCGGACGCGAGTTCGTCTTCACCTCCGGCGAGCAGGAATTCTACCAGTCCAAGGGACTGCAGAACGATCCGGTCCGCTGCCCCGAGTGCCGCTCGGTGCGCAAGTCGATCCGCACCTCGCCCGAGGCCGAGGCTGGCTACGTACGCTACGGCGGCGCCGCATCGTTCGGCGGCCGCACGCCGCAGCAGATGCACCCCGCCGCCTGCGCCATGTGCGGCGACATGATCGAGGTGCCCTTCCTGCCCCGCGGCGATCGCCCGGTCTTCTGCACCACCGTCAAGCGGATTATGACGCTCGGCTACCAGATGGATGAGATTCAACAGCGCTGGGGGATCCACCCGTGCCAGGTCGATGGCATCAACCAGGACCTGCGCCGCGGCCTGATCCCGCCCAAGCCGGGCGTCGAGATCCCGGACTTCGAACGCACACGCTCCT
>VXTH01000158.1:0-1508 GCA_009837565.1 Chloroflexota bacterium
GTGGTCATCAGGCGCTCGACCAGCAGATCGCCATTGCCGAATGCCGTGGCAGCCTCCGATTGGCAACGCTCGTACGCCTCGGCGATCTGATCCTCGGCCGTCACCACTCTCATGCCCCGGCCGCCGCCGCCCGCTATCGCCTTGAGCATCATCGCGCCGCCGTTGCCCAGCGAGTGGAAGAACTCCGTCGCCCCTTCGAGTTCCACAGCGGTTTCGGTACCTGGCAACACGGGAACGTCCAGCTCGACCGCCAACGCGCGAGCACGGGCCTTGTCGCCAAACAGCTCGAGTGACTCTGGGGTCGGACCGACGAACGTGATGCCCATTTCGTCGCAACGACGAGACAGCTCCGCGCTCTCGGCCAGAAAGCCATAGCCGGGGTGCAGCGCGTCGCAACCGGCGCCAATCGCAGCTCTCACGACCGATTCGACATCGAGGTACGCGCGAGCCCCGGCGCCGTCCAAGGACACTGCCTCGTCGGCCAGCCGCACATGCAGCGAGTTCGCGTCATCCTGCGAATGGATCGCAACCGAATCGACGCCAAGTTCGCGCGCGGCGCGGATAATCCGAATAGCGATCTCGCCGCGATTGGCGACCAGCAGCTTCTCAATGGACATGCCTTACCTCCGTCAATCGAGATGGTAACGGCGGAGGTGACGCTCTCCGATTGGAGAGTGCGCGGCGTTGCTATTCGAGTGCCAACTCGACGGCCAGCTTCTCCAGCGCCTGAGCCCAGCCGCCACCGGCGCCCTCGGCCATCTGCGGATCGGGCCAGCCATCCTGTCGCATAGTCAACTTTGTTCGGCCGCCGCCGAGGTCCTCCAGCGAGACCGTCAGTGTTGTCTCGTCGTGCATGTCGGCCGACATCGTGGCCACAAACCGCTCGCCCGGCACGATTTCCTTGAACACGCCGAAGTTGCGCATTTCCCAGCCGTCCGGCGAGCGCATCACCAGCGAGTACTCGCCGCCCACGCGGAAGTCGAACTCGCAGGTCGGGACGGTGAAGCCGTCAGGGCCATACCAGCGAGCGAAGTGCTCGGCTTCGGTCCAGGCTTGCCAGACCAGCGCGGGCGGTGCATCGAAGATGCGCTCAAGCTGCACTCCACGTGCATCGGTCGTGATGGTGCTTTCGGTCGCGGTCATCTCGAGGGCTCCTGTTCTTCCGTTTCGGTTAGGTCCGTTGCGTCACGCTCCCGATCGGCGTCGACGTTGCTCTGCAGATCGCTGAGGTATTCGTCAAGACGATCAAGACGTGGTTCCCAGAACTCGCGGTACCGCTCGACCCAGTCGGAAACGTCCCTGAGCGGCTCGGGCGAGAGCTTGCACGGTCGCCACTGGGCGCGGCTACTCCGCTCGATGAGACCCGCCCGCTCCAACACCTTGAGATGTTTGGACACCGCCGGCAGGGTCATCTCGAACGGTTCGGCCAACCTGGTCACCGAGGCCTCGCCATCGGCCAGGGTCGTCAGGATCGCACGGCGCGTCGGATCGGCCAGCGCCGCGAAGGT
>VXTH01000158.1:1518-2249 GCA_009837565.1 Chloroflexota bacterium
GTTGGCACTGTATTTCACCTATCGGTTATCTAACCTAATGGTAAAATACACAGCCTGCGAGTGAATGTCAAGCGAGCCGCTGACGTCGGTCGCCTAGATGGAAAACGCGTCGGCCCGGTTGCAGGCGTCCTCGATGTACGCCTCGAGACCGTTGCGCCGGCCCAGTTCCGGTCTCTCCCACTGCCAGCTAATCAACACCAGCCGGCGAATCAGCAGGAAGAGCGGCAGCAACGAGAGCGCCTCGTCGCTGAACGGACGAATCGAGCGATAGCCGTCCACGAGGGCGTCGGTGATCGCATCGAAGTAAGGCAAGTCCTCCAGGCCGAAGAGAACGACCGCCAGGTCGTACTGGTGCCAGCCGAAGCCGGCGTCGTCGAAGTCGAATGCCTGGAGATTGCCGGATGGATCGATCAGGATGTTGTGCGCATGGAGATCGGCGTGGATCATCGAGTATGTGCCTCGACGCTTGCCGTAACCGTTGAGCGTTTCACGAATCTCCGCGCGGGCCCGGGAGAGCACGTCGCGCTGGCCCCTCGTCAGTGGGGGAATGTCCCAGAATCGTCCCCAGAACGGCTGCTCGCCAACGTAACCCGGGACATCGAAGGCATGCCTCGTGAACGCGGACGGGGGCGCCCAGGCGCTCGCGTGATTGTTCATGGCAGCCAGGACCCGACAGATCTGATGAAAGTGGTCGATGATTCTTTTTTCATCTGTTTCGTCCTGGATCACCG
>VXTH01000158.1:2259-8921 GCA_009837565.1 Chloroflexota bacterium
TCACCGAACTCAGGAGCTTGCCGTCGAGCCAGTTCACCAGTCCGACAGCCCGGCTTGACGTCCCATCAGGCGTCGGGATCGTGGCATAACCGGGCCCGTTCAGTGTTCGCACCCCGACCGGCACGCGTATCCCCGCATCGTTGAGCGCCTGCGTCCAGAGCAGTTCCGACTCGAGCTCGGGCAGCGTGTGATAACCGGGTCGATGGATCCGCAGCGCGTAGCGCTGCCCGTCGGGCATGTCGAGTCGGAAGACGGTGTTCTCGCTGCGCGAGACCAACTCCATCGCGTCGGGCTTCAATCCCCAGGCAGCGAGTGATTGCTCTGCGATCTTGTACAGATCGGCGTCGCTCAGATTCGTCGGCTCGGGCATCGAATGACTAGACAGGCTCAGAAATGGCGTCCTCGAACGCCTCGAGGAACATGTCCGCCTGCTCACGCTTGAGCACGAGCGGCGGCCGCACCTTGAGCACGTTGCCGTGCTCGCCGGCCTGGCCCATGAGGAATCCGGCCCGCCGCAGACGATTGACGATGACCGCGGCGCCAGCCTGATCGGGTTCCTTGCTTTCGCGATCCTTGACCCACTCCATCCCGATGAACAGGCCGTGGCCGCGTACGTCCGCCATCGGCTCGCAGCCTTCCTGCAGAGAGCGCAGGTTCTCCATCAAGTAGCGGCCGACGTCAGCCACGCTCTCGACCAGCCCCTCGCCCTCAATCACTTCCAGCACGGCCTTGCCCACGGCCGCCTGCAGGGGGCTCGATGCGAACGTGTTGAAGTAGCGGGTCTGGTCACGAAACGTCTCGACCAGTTCCTGCGAAGCCACCACGCCGGAGAGCGGCAGGCCGTTGCCCATCGGCTTGCCCATGCTGACGATGTCTGGCGTCACTTCGGTCGTCTCGTAACCCCACCAGTTGCCCGATCGGGCGAATCCGGCCTGGACCTCGTCGCAGATGAAGAGGCCGCCGGCGTCGCGAACCAAGTCGGCCGCGCGAGACATGAAGCCGGGCGGGATGTCGGGCAGTCCCTCGTTGGCCAGAATCGAGCAGACCATCATGCCGGCAAACGGCACTCCGTCCTCGGCGAAGCCATCAATCTCCGCCCTGAGCCGTCCCAGGTAGGCCTGCGTGAGCGCCTCATCGGCCAGGTCATCCTCGATCGGCCGGTAGCGCTGAGGCACCGGGATCGAACGGAACTCCGGCTCGTCGTCGCCGCGATGACGCGAGAGCTTGCGCACCTCGGTCGAGTTGCCGTGATAGGCGGCCTGCGTATAGATCAGTCCACGGCCGCCGGTCGCCGCCCTGGCCATCAACACGGCAATCTCGTTCGCTTCGGTGCCGCTGCAGGCGAAGACAGCGGTGGTCAGGTGATCGGCATGCACCGAGGTCAGGTGCTCGGCGTAGTCGAGGATGCCCTCGTGCAGGTAGCGCGAGTGGACGTTGAGCGTCTCGGACTGGCGCTGCGTCGCCTCGACCACGTGCGGATGCGCGTGGCCAACGCAGGGCACGTTGTTGTAGAGGTCGAGGTATCGGCGTCCATCGGCGTCGTAGAGCCAGACGCCCTCGCCGCGCACGATGTGCACCGGGTCGTCGTAGAAGGTGGCGATGCCTGCGCCCAGCAGCCGTTCCCGGCGCTCGAGCAGGTCTTGGGTGACTGGTGTACTCATGCGCCGATTGTCAGTGCTGCGCCCCACAGTTGCAAGCTCCGGCGCGTAGACTCGGCGACAACCTCAACGGCGATCGCCGTTCTGGAGGGAGCCAACGATGACCGATTCCATCACCACGACGCCCGGCGCGAAGATGATGTTCATGATCCGCCGGCGCGACGACGCCACCCGGGACGAGATGATCGCGCACTGGTACAAGAACCACATGCCCGGCGTGCTCGAGGCGCAGGAGGCCGCCAAGGCAGCCGGGCGCCGGCCCGCGCGCAAGTATCTGGTGACCCTGTTCAACGGGGAACGAGGCGAGCAGGTGGCGCGGCCGACATTTGACGGCATGGCCCAGCTCTGGTTCGACAAGCCGCTGCGCAAGCCCGACGGCCCCATGTTCACCGAGCCGCGAGACACCTTCGATCAGAAAGTCGAACCGTTCGTCCCCTGGGCGACGACCGAACATGTCGTGATTGACGGGGCTGACGATCTGCCCGTGGTGCCGCTGACGCTAAACGAGCCCTTCCCGACGACCCGCAGCAACCTGTTCAAGGTCAGCTTCCTGGTCAAAGCGAAGGACGGCGTCGACTGGGACGAGTTCTTCGCCACCTGGCTTGAGGCCCATACGCCCAACGTCAAGGAGACCATGCACACAGTCGGCGGACTGCGCTACGTGGTCAGTCACAGCATCGATCCCGACGACGAGCCCTATGCCGGCATGGCCGAGCTCTACTTCCGCGACCCATCCGGCTGGACCCGTTACGGCGAAACGATCACACCTGACGCCTTCGGGCCGATGGTCGACACATCCGAGACCATCTGGTTCGGCGCGGACACGGAACTGATCGGGATTCCCTGAGCGCCGCTGCCCAACGAGTGAACGTGTTCCCGTCCCCGCCTCCGAGCGGGGACCAGTTCCCTTCCCGCGACGGCTGAGCCAGCCAAGCAGGTCCCCGCTCGGAGGCGGGGACGCGACCCCAGGCCTTTTCATGAGGAGACGACCAATGACCGAGGACCTTGCCTACGCCACCATCGAAGAACTTGCCCCTCGAATCGCCTCCGGCGAACTGTCGCCGGTTGAACTGGCCCAGGCACAGCTGGACCGCATCGCAGCCCACGACGGCCGGCTCAAGAGCTACGCCACGGTGATGGCCGATTCAGCGCTCGCCGAAGCGCAGCAGGCCGCGGATGAAATCGCGGCGGGCAACTATCGAGGCCCGCTGCACGGGATTCCGATCGCGGTCAAGGACCTCTGCTACACGACTGGCGTGCCCACCATGGGCGGCACGAAGGTGCTGGAAGACTTCGTTCCCGACTTCGACTCCACCGTCGTCGCGCGTTTCACAGACGCGGGAGCCGTCATGCTGGGCAAGCTCAACCTGACCGAGGGCGCGATGGCCGGCTACAACCGCGCCCGTCAGGTGCCGGTCAATCCCTGGGATGCAGGTCGCTGGACCGGCGTTTCCTCCAGTGGTTCCGGCGTCGCCACCGCGGCCGGCCTGTGCTATGCCTCCTTGGGCAGCGACACCGGCGGCTCGATTCGTGGTCCGTCGGCAAGCTGCGGCATCGTCGGGCTCAAGCCGACCTGGGGTCGCGTCAGCCGCTACGGCGTGCTCGACCTGGCGCAGTCGCTTGATCACGTCGGCCCGATGTGCCGTTCGACCTGGGACTGCGCCGTCACGCTCGAGGTGATCGCCGGCGACGATCCGAACGATCCGACCACGCTCCCCGAACCGGCTCCCTCGATGCTCGACGGAATCAATGCCGGCGTCGCGGGCATGCGGATCGGCTACGACGAGCGCTATGCGACCGAGGAAGTGATCCCGCCGATCGCGGAAGCGGTGGCGGCGTCGGTCGAGACGCTCGCGTCGCTGGGCGCGGAGATCGTCTCGGTTCAGTTGCCGGATTTCGAACCGTACATGGCCGACTGGCCGACGCTCTGTTCGGTCGAGGCGCTGCACGCCCACCTGGATAACTACCCCAGCCGAGCCGGCGATTACGGCAACTGGTTCGGGGCCTGGCTAGAACTCGGATCCTCGGTCAGCGCAACCGACTACGCCGACGCCTGCATCCGCCGCGAGGAGTTGCGCGGCCGGCTGGCGCGGGTCTTCGCCGATATCGACATGCTGGCCTGTTCAGCGCAGGGCACGTTGCCGCACCAGGTGACTGAAGACATGATGTACGACGACACGCCGGGCGAGTTCCAGTGGTCGCGGCTGCAATACACCGCCCCTTGGGACATGAATAGAGCGCCGACCCTCACGCTGCCCAATGGCTGGAGCGAGCAGGGTCTGCCGATGGCGTTGCAACTCGTCGGCCCGCTGGGCAGCGAGCAGGCCCTCTGCCGGGCCGGGTACGCCTACGAGCAGGCGACCGACTTCATGCGCAACCCGGAGCTCTAGTAGTCGGTCGCTTCGCCCCGCGCCTGCTGCGCTTTGCGCTGCTTCATGAAATCGCGCATGCTGCCGGCGCTGTCCGGCGGAGGCGGTGCCATCCTGAGCCAGGAGTTGAGGCTGGTCGTGTAGCGGAACTGCGCGCCCCAGCCGAGCATGTCGGCCTGCGTGTGCCACATCTCCTTCTTCGTCAGCAGACTCGCCAGCGGCGCTTCCGCGACGCTCTCCGCCATCTCGCGGACGGTCTGATCGAGTTCCGCTCCCGGCACACTGCGCGTGACCAGACCCCACTCCTCGGCTTCCTTGCCTGAAAGCACGCGACCGGTGAAGAGCATGTCGTTGGCCCGGCGCGGGCCGACGAGGTAGCTCCAGAACGGGATCGAGCTGGCCCCGCCCATGCGCATGAACGGTTCGCCGATCATCGCTTCGTCGGCCGCCACGACAAGGTCGCAGAGCATCGAGATGTACATCCCGCCGGCGATGGCGTGGCCCTGGATCTGAGCGATGATCACCTTGGGGTTGTCCCAGATCGCCTCATAGATCCCGCGCATGATCCGCTGGTGCTTGTGGCCGTTGACGATGTTCCAGTCGGTCCCGCCGTCAGGAGGATTGATATACGGGCTGCCGTCAATGTCGTACCCCGCGCTGAATGCCGGACCATTGGCGCGAAGGATGGCGACCTTGAGCGAGTCGTCATCGGCGACGACATCGAGCGCGGCGAGGAGGTCGTCGAGGAGGGCGTGGTTGAGCGCGTTGCGCTTGTCCGGTCGGTCCATCGTGATCGTGGCGATCGGACCGTCGGTCTCAAACTCGATGGCGGTGTATGTCATCGTCTGTTCCTTGCATACGAATCGGTTGACTGTTCAGGACCAATGTGATCGTTGCCGGCTCACGTCATGTCGTGGATCTGCTGACCGCGGTCATAGTGCGCTGCAGGCAATGCTCGGCCGGGACCGAGCAGGCGCAAGGCTCTCACGAGCCACGAACGAGTGTCGGCCGGAGTGATCATCTCCGAGACGAGCCCCAGGTCGGCGGCCTCCCATGGATCCTCGGAGGGTGGTGACTCAGGATCGCGGGGCAGATAACCAGGACTTTCAGTCATCGCCGGCCGGGCCGACGGCCAGCACCAGATGAAGTCGAATCCGGTACCCATGCCGCCGAGCGCGAAGTCGCCGAGCGCGTGTCCCCAGCCGGTGATGATCGTAATCTTCGCCGCGTGCGAGGCGCGCAGCGACTCGGCCGCGCGTGCGGCAGCAAACATGAACTCGCCGCTCGCGGCGTCGACCGGGTCGTAGCCCAGCGTGTCCTGGGTCGAGAGAAACGGAATCTGGTAGTCGGCGCTCCACGAGGCCGCGCGCGCGATTCGCTTCATGTCTGCCGTCGTCAGCGCCGCTCGAGGCGACCCTCCGGTCAACGCGAAAGCGACCGGGACACCTTCAACCTGACCCACGCCGACCGCGCAGTGTTCGTCGTCCGGACCGAGCAAGGTGATGCTGCCGGCATCGAAGATCGCATCCATCTGCTCGCGCGGCGAAGCGTGCATGTCTTCATCGGTGAGGTTGAGCGCAGCCTCGGATGACGCGCCGCCGATCGGCGCCAACGCCGAGCCAAGCTCGGCTGGCAGCGTCGCGAGAAACCGCCGCGCGGCGCCGATCGCCTCGGCATCGCTATCGCAGACCAGGTCGGCTACCGACTCGGCTGAGCCCTCGTGCGCGCCGAAGGCGGCGCGATCAGTCGCCACCAGCAAGTCCGAGCGCACCGCCAGCGCACTGTTCTGACCGGCGCAGTGACCGCAGGCGACCGTCACCAACGGCGCCTCACGCTCTGCGATGTCGCGGGCCGGCAACTGCTCAGCCACGCGGCTCAGCAGTACTCCGGCGTGGAGGTCGAACTCGGGAACCTCATCCGTTGTGCCATCGGCGAGGTAGACGATTGGTAGGCGACGGTAGATCGCGTTGGAGAGCATGCGGTTGCGCTTGTTCTTGCCCACCTGCGCGTCGGAATTCGCCAGGGCGATCGGATCTTCCGCAATCACAACGGTCCGCCGCCCCGAGATCTCCGCGTAGCCGACAATCACTCCGTCGGCCGGCGTCTCGTCGGCGACTTCGTGGTGCTGGCTCTTGGCAAACGCGCCAATCTCGAGGAATGACCCCTCATCGATCATCAGCTCGACCCGCTGGCGCGGGGTCAACTGGCCCGCCTCTAACTCTCGCTCGCGATCAAACGCCTCGATATGCGCACGCTCATCGTCAACGCGCTGGAGGCGCTCAGCGATGGTCAGGTTCTTTTCCGGACTGACGTGCCGCTGGCGTCGAGTTGTCATCTGCGTCCCCCTCGTCCCAGCGCTTCGAACGCCTGGATGACCCGCGGCCGCGTCTCGACCGGGTCGATGATGTTGTCAATCGTGGCCATCTGCGCGCCGCGCCAGGGGTTCATATTGCGCCTGAACGGCTCGGCCAATTCATCGAGTAGAAGTCGGTGGTCGTCGCGATCCTCGATCCCCGCGAGTTTCTTACGATGCACCACCGCGGCCCCGCCCTCGGGACCGAGATATGCGATCTGCGTCGTGGGCCAGGAGAGTGTGATCGCCTCCGGGTCGCTGCCGCCCATGATGAAGTAGCCC
>VXTH01000231.1:0-8884 GCA_009837565.1 Chloroflexota bacterium
ACTGATGACTACTGCGGGGGGTGGAACGGTTGTCGATCGGGGCGCGCTGGAGCTGATGGACCGGCATCTGCTGTCGCGGTATGTGGAGGCGGGGAAGATTTCGGGGGGTGTGACTCTGGTGGCTCATCGGGGGGAGGTTGTTCATCTGTCGGCTCTGGGGATGCTGGACCGCGAGCTCGGGCGGCCGATGGGGGTGGATTCGATCTTTCGGATCTATTCGATGTCGAAGCCGATCACGTCGGTCGCGATGATGCAGCTGTACGAGCGGGGTCTGTTCCAGCTGAGCGATCCGGTCTCTCGTTTCATCCCGCAGTGGCGCGATCTGCAGGTGCTTGCCGGAGGTGAGTATCCCGACTATGAGACCAGGCCGGCTGAGCGGCCGATGAGCATGCGCGACCTGCTCTCGCACCAGTCGGGCCTGACTTACGGATTCGAGGGCGGGCCGCTCGAAGACGGGTACTTCAAGCATCAGGTGTACCGGGCGGGGACGATGCGGGGACGTGACTTGCGGTCGATGATTGAGCGTATGGCGGAGCTGCCGCTCAAGTTCTCGCCGGGCGAGCACTGGAACTACGGGCTGTCGACGGACGTGTGCGGCTATCTGGTCGAGGTCATCTCCGGGCAAGGCTTTGACGGGTACTTGCGGGAGCACCTGTTCGATCCGCTGGGGATGGTCGACAGCGGCTTTCATCTGCCTGGCGAGCATCATCATCGATTGGCCGCGAACTACGAACTGGACGCAGAGGGTCGGCTGCAGGCGACCGACATGTTCGGCGCGGATGAGTTCCTGGAGCCGCCGACGTTTCTGTCGGGCGGCGGCGGAATGGTGTCTACAGCGCATGACTACTGGCGCTTTTGCCAGATGATGCTGAACGGCGGTGAGCTCGACGGGGTGCGCATCCTGGGGCGCAAGACGGTTGAGTTGATGACGATGAATCATCTGCCGAACAACTGCGAGCTCACTTCGCATGCGGTCGGGAGATGGGTGGATCCGGCCAACGACGGGATCGGCTTCGGGCTGGGGTTCGCCGTGGTGCTGGATCAGACTCGCACGCAGCGGCCGGGCTCGGTCGGCGAGTACTATTGGGAAGGCTCGGCCAGCACGATCTTCTGGATTGATCCGGTCGAGGATCTGATCGTGATCTTCCTGACCCAATTCATGCCCAGCGACGCGTACCCGTTCCGAAACGAGATCGCGCAGATCGTGTACCCGGGCCTCGTCGAGCAGGCCAGTGAAAGCGACATGAACGATGACAGCGACCGTCGGCAGCACCGGAATCTCGATTGACTCGCTTGCTCGGCTCGACCGGCACTTGTTGGGTCGGTACATCGAGCCGGAGAAGATCGCAGGTTGTCTGACACTGATTTCGCGGCGCGGCGAGATCGCTCATCTGTCGGCGATGGGGAGCATGGATCGCGAGCGCGGGAAGCCGATGGCGACGGATACGATCTTCCGGTTCTATTCGATGACGAAGCCGATTACGTCGGTGGCGCTGATGCAGTTGCATGAGCGAGGCATGTTCCAGCTGACCGATCCGGTGAGCCGCTTCATCCCGCAGTGGCGGGATCTGCATGTCATGTCCCATCCGGACGGGCCGGTCACGGACACCTGCGCGCCGGCGCGTCCGATGTCGGTGCGGGATGTGCTGTCGCACCAGAGCGGGCTGACGTACGGGTTCATGGAGGGCTCGCTGGAGATGGCCTACAACAAGGCCGACGTGTACTCGGCGGGGACGATGCGGGGTCGTGATCTACAGTCGATGATCGATCGGCTGGCGGAGATGCCGTTGAAGTTCTCGCCCGGTGAGCAGTGGAACTATGGGGTGTCGACGGATGTGTGCGGGTACCTGGTGGAGGTGATCTCGGGGCAGCGGTTTGATGAGTATCTGGACGAGCACATCTTTGAGCCGCTGGGGATGGTGGATACGGAGTTTGACGTGCCTGCGGAGAAGATTGAGCGGTTTGCGGCCAACTATGAGCGGGGACCGGACAGGCGTCTGCGGCTAATGGACGATCCGGCGACGAGTCACTACGGGGAGCAGCAGACGTTCTTCTCGGGCGGGGGCGGGCTGGTGTCGACGGCGCATGATTACCACCGCTTCTGCCAGATGCTGCTGAACGGCGGCGAACTGGACGGGGCTCGGCTGCTGGGTCCGAAGACGATCGAGCTTATGACGATGAATCACCTGCCGGATGGGGAGGATCTGTCGGAACGGGCGCTGGGGAGCTTCTCGGAGACGGCGAACGACGGAGTTGGGTTTGGTCTGGGGTTTGCGATGATCGTGGATCTGCCGCGGACGCAAAATGTGGGCTCGATTGGCGAGTACTACTGGGGCGGGGCGGCGAGCACGATCTTCTGGATCGATCCGGCGGAGGAGATGATCGTGATTTTCCTGACGCAGTTCATGCCGTCGGGGACGTTCAATTTCCGGGGTCAGATCAAGCAGATCCTGTATCCGGGGCTGGTTGACTAAACGGCTAGACTTCATGCCAATTCGATCCGAACGAATCTGGAACAGGCATGGCTGACGTACCCGAATCACTTCCGACTTATGACCAGCTTCCTTACCAGGCCGGGAATCCGGCCAAGACGGCCTGGGGGCTGTTTGGGGATGACGACCAGGTAGGGATGTTCAACCTGCAGACACCGGATCGGATTGTGCAGGCGGCGTCGCTGATCAACAAAGGCAAGATGTTCCCGATGAACTGGGATCAGTCGTTGCCATCGCCTCCGTTGTACAACCGCGGGGCGGTTCGGCACACGGTGATGCGTCGGGCAGGGTTTGGACACCACGGGGATGACGTGCTGGACAACTTCTACACCCAGCAGTCGTCGCAGTGGGATGCGCTGACGCATGTCGGCGATTTTGAGCACGGGTTTTGGGGTGGTGTGACGAACGAGTGGCTGCTCGAGAACCAGGACGCGCCCAAGCTGGGGATTGAGCACTGGGCGCAGCGAGGGATTGCGGGGCGGGCGGTGCTGCTCGACATGGGCCGTTGGTTCGAGTCACAGGGTCAGCCGCTGCCGATGGACGAGTATCGTCCGATCACGGCGGACGAGCTCGAGGCGTGCCGCGCTGCCCAGGGTGTTGAGCTGCAGGCCGGCGACGTGCTGCTGATCCGGATTGGCTGGATTGGCTGGTACGAACAGACGGACTTCATGACGCGGCAGTCGCTATCGCAGATGCCGAATCTGGCGTTTCCGGGACTGGGCTGCTCAGAGGAGATGGCGGCGTACCTCTTCGACCACCACCCGGCTGCGGTCTGCTCGGATAATCCAGCGCTGGAGGCCTGGCCTCCGCCGAACTTCGCCGATCCGGACGGGTTCCTGCACCACTGGATTATCGGGCGATTCGGGATGGCGATCGGGGAGATGTTCACCCTGGACGCGCTGGCCGAGGATTGCGCCGAGGACGGGGTCTACGAGAGCTTCTTCGCGGCTGCGCCACTGAACGTGACCGGCGGCACGGGTAGTCCACCGAATGGTCTGGCGATCAAATAGGTCGTAGCCTAGGTGCGTGAAGTCTGGTGGGAGCCCCCCTCTGGCTGCGGCATCTCCCCCCGCTTGCGCGGGAGGAGAGCGGACGGGTGGAGCGGGAACCATGGACGAAGGCTGAGGACATGACCGACTCGACGATCGAAGTTGTCCAGGGCGATATCACCCAGCAAGAGGTGGACGCCATCGTCAACGCGGCGAACAACCATCTCTGGATGGGCGCCGGGACGGCGGGGGCAATTGTCCGCGCGGGCGGGCGTGAGATCGAGGATGAGGCGATTCGGCAGGGTCCTATTGAAGTGGGTGAGGCGATCGTCACGGGTTCGGGGGATCTGTCGTGCAAACACGTGATCCACGCGGCGGCGATGGGGCAGGATTTGTACACGTCGGCTGAGAAGATCCGCGCATCGACGGACAATGCGTTGAAGCGGGCAGAGGAGCTCGGGATCTCGTCGGTTGCGTTTCCGGCGCTGGGTACGGGCGTGGGCGGATTCGACTACTCGCAGGCTGCGGAGATCATGCTGACGGTGTGCTACGAACACTCGGGCGCCGACCGGAGCGTTCGCACGATCCGGTTCGTTCTGTTCGATCAGCGCGCATTTGAGGCCTTCGAGCAGGTCTGGCAGAATCTTGAGGCCGCCGCCGAGGTTCAGTAACCGAGATTGATTTACAGGAGACTGCCATGTCGCGTCGCATCGACCATTGCGCCCTTGAGGTGCAGTTGACTCCGGGATCCGAGGAATGGACGCCGGTGACCGGGCTGAGCGAGGCCGAATGGACGGGTTTCGCTCCGGCCGGCTGCGGGGTTGATCAGGGCCGGGTCATTGCGTTGGCCGACGACGCCGACTCGGGCCTGCTGGATCCGGACGCGCCGGATCGGCACTGGCGATTGCTGGATTCCGACAGGGAGCCGCTGTTTCAGTTCCTGGGCTACGTGGACGATCGGCGGCCTCGTCGGAAGGGCTTCATCATTCTGGGGATCAGTACGACCCCCGAGTTGCTGGGGAATTGGTCCGAACTGCAGCCGGCGGCGGTTGACTGAGCTCAGACCGTTCGCGGATACCATTGGACCATGCCGCACTACACGCGCTCGGGCGACGACGGCTCCACGACCCTGTGGGGCGGAGGACGGATTGCCAAGGACCATCCTCAACCGGAGGCGTACGGCGCGATCGACGAGGCGTCGTCAGCCCTGGGCCTGGGTCGAGCATTGTCGAGGGACTCGAGGACGCGAGAGATTGCGATTGAGATCCAGCGACGTCTCTATCTGATCATGGCTGAGCTGGCAGTTGCGCCGGGGAAGCCGATCCCGGAGGATTTCGTCACGCAGACCGACGACGTTGATCAACTCGAGGCCTGGGCGGCGGAGCTGGAGCGACTCGCTCCGCCACCGAACGAGTTTGTGTTGCCCGGTGGATCGCCGGGTTCGGCCGCGCTGGATCTGGCGCGCACGACGATCCGCCGCGCCGAACGTGAAGTCGTGCGACTTCGCGGTCACGGGCATCCGGTCAATGACGAAACGATTCGCTATCTCAATCGCGCTTCTTCGGTGCTGTTCGATCTGGCGCGCTATGAAGAGCAGCAGGCGGGGGTGGATGCGATTCGCTCGCGACCGCCGACGCCGAGTGACGTGGCGGCTCAGTGAGTGACACGACGCCGACGCCGCTCGCGCTGATTTCCGACGACGCTTCGCTGCGCATTGCCCAGATTGACGGCGCTGGCGGAGACTGGCGCGCCGATCTGGTGACGCGACTGGACATGAAGGCCGAAGGCATGGTCTTCATGTGGCCATCATGGTCGCCGACAGGAGAGCAGATCGCTGTCTCCGCCTCGTCGCAGCGACGCGACGATCCGCGCCTCGAGCTGTGGTGCGGACCCGTCGATGAAGGTCCAACCGAGGCGGTGTTCAAGAATCCGCGTGACGGCCGCCAGGTGATCGCTGCCGGGTTGGCGCACTACGTCAACTGGGCGCCTCCGGGACGCGCGCTCGCCGTGGTGGGCAACGTAGGCAGCGGACTGGCGGTCAATCTCGTGGCGGCCAGCGGGCAGGGTCAGGCTCGGCGGCTCGTCGACGGCGCGCCGCTGTACTTTGCCTGGGCGCCGGACGGGCGGGCGGTGATCGTGCATCGTGCGGCGCAGCTGGTGCTGTTCGACCTGACGGCCGGCTCGGAGGGGCCGATCCAGATCCAGCGGGTGCGGCCGAGCTTCCGCTCTCCGGCGTGGTCCCCGGACGGATCGGCGTTCTACTTCGCGAAGCCTCGACCGGGCGGCGGTTCGATCATCGTAGGGGCGAAGCGCAGCGAGGTCGGCTCGGGCGCGGAACACGAAGAGTTGATGGAGCTGACCGGTCCGGCATCGTTTGTGGCTTCGCGGAGCGACGACCGGCTGGCCGTGCTGACGCTGTCGCAGGGTGACGCCGAGGGCCGCAACCTGACCATCCTCGATCCGGTGACCGGGGTACAGCAGCCGGTCATCGACCGGACGATCAACGGAATCTTCTGGGCGCCGGACGGACGGGCCGTGTTCGCGTTCGAACCGCAACCGTCGAGCACGATGATTTCGCTGACCCGGTACGACCTGAACCGCGACGGAGAGTACATCGGCAGCATGCGGCTGGCCCGGTTCCAACCGTCGGCAGAGTTTGCGACCATGCTCAACTTCCACGATCAGTTTGCGCACTCCCACGAAATCGTGAGCCCTTGCGGGAGCTGGATCACGTTCGCCGGGCTGGCGCTGGGCAACGGCGGTTCAGGGCGTCGCGGCTTTGGACCTCAGAATGGCTGTTACGTCGTTCCGACGGACGGCTCGGCTCCGGCGCGCCGAGTATCGGCGGGCAGTATCTCGTTTTTCCCACCTACCGTTCCCGAGCAGTCGGGTTGAGGATCGCATGGCCTGCACGGTTGAATCACAGGATCTGCTGCGCAGCAAGGAGTTGCGCGTGACCAGGCAACGGCTGGCGGTGTTGAGCGTGCTTCGCCACTCGGGCCAGCACATCACGGCGGCGGACGTGTACGAACGCGCTCGCGGGGACGCGCCAGAACTCAACCCGTCGACCGTGTATCGCACACTGACCCAGCTTCGGGATCTCGGTCTGGTCTCGCAGACCGATCTTGGCGGCGGTGAGCGCACATACAGCTGGCGGACGGAGCGGCCGCATCACCATCTCGTCTGCTCGTCCTGCGGCAGCATGAGCGAGTTGCCGCACGACGTGTTGGCGGATTTCTCCTCACGGCTGGGCTCCGAGTTCGGTTTCGAGACGGATCTCGATCACTGGGCCGTGTACGGGCGGTGCCGGGCTTGCGTGGAATCGGGGCGGCCATAGTGATTGCGACACCCGCCGCGCTGACTCGCTATCACGAGGTCGTGCAGTCGGAGATGCGGGCAGCGTTTCCGGATGTTGATCTGCCGATCTACGACATGGCCCGGTACGGTCTGGGCTGGCTCGATGATCAGGGGCGTCCGGCGAACGCATCGGGCAAGGGGGCGCGCGCGGCGCTGACGATGCTCGGCGCTGAGGCTATCAGCGACGATCCCGCGACCATGAAGCGAGCGGCGTGCGGCGCGGCGGCCGTGGAGATCGTTCATAACTTCTCGCTGGTCCACGACGATGTGCAGGACGGCGACGTCGAACGTCGGGGCCGTCCGACGGTGTGGAAGATCTGGGGTGTGGCCCAAGCGATCAACACGGGGGACCTGATGCGCGAGTTGGCGGACGCCGCGCTTCGTCGGGCCCTCGGGTATGGCGCCGCGGCGGAGTCGGTGCTTGAGGCGGTGCGGCGTCTGAACCGGGCGACGATGCTGATGATCGAGGGGCAGTACCTGGATCTGACGTTTGAGCAGCGAACGGACGTGAGCGTCGACGAGTATCTGGCCATGGTGGAGCGTAAGACGGGGGCGATGATGGGAGTGTCGCTGTCGATTGGGGCGACGCTGGCCGGGGCTTCGGCCGCTCAAGCTGACGCGCTGGATCGGGCGGGCACGCGGCTGGGGCGTTGCTTCCAGATGCGCGACGACTGGCTGGGGATCTGGGCGGATCCCGACGCGCTGGGCAAACCGACGGACGCGGACATCCGCCGACGGAAGAAGTCGTATCCGATTCTGTATGCGCTCGGCCATGCTCCGACGGTGGCGAGGCGGGAGCTGGTGGATCTGTATCGTCCCGATTTGTCAGTCGACGGCGCGGATATGCCCGACGAGCAGGTCGACTGGGTGCACAGTCTGCTCGGGGAGATTGGCGCGGACCGGGCGACCGATGAGGCGGCGCGAACTGAGTACGAGGCCTTTCGCGTCGAGCTGGAGTCGGCGCATCCCCGCGGGGAGGCGGTCGCCGATCTGGACGCGTTGGCGATCTTCACGCTTGAGCGAGACCGCTAGCGTACGCCCATGACGACCGCGGCCGGCTCGCCGATTACGGACGACGCGCTGTCGCGCACGATCGAGGGTGCCACCAACTGGTTGCTGGAACAGCAGGATCCAGCCGGGTTCTGGTGGGGGGAGCTGGAGTCGAATCCCTCGATCACCGCCGAGTATCTGCTGCTCACGCATCACCTGGGGATCGGCGATCGACAGCAGTGGGACGGGATTGCTCGGTACATCCGGGCACAACAACGGCCAGAGGGGTTCTGGGCGCAGTACCTGAATGGTCCGGGCGATGTGTCTACGTCGGTCGAGGCGTACTTCGCGCTGAAACTGGCGGGGGACGACCCTGATTCTCCGCACATGACTCGCGCGCGGGAGTGGATTCTCGAGCAGGGCGGCATTGTGCGGGCCCGGGTGTTCACCAAAATCTGGCTGGCGATGTTCGGCGAGTTCGATTGGGACCGACTGCCGGCGATGCCGCCCTGGATCAATCTGCTGCCCAGCTGGCTGCCGATCAATCTGTATGAGTTCGCCAGCTGGGCGCGCGCGACTATCGTGGGAATCACGGTGATTATGACGCTGCGGCCGACAGCCGCACTGCCGGCCGGGGCAGGGGTGCCGGAACTCTGGGTGCGACCTTCGGACCGGCGGCGTTTCGCAGTTCCGCCTCCGAAGCAGCCATTTTCGGCAGGTGGCGCGTTTTATGTCGTGGACTCGCTGCTTCGGTTTCTGGATCGGAACCGAATTCGGCCGTTCGAACATCGCGCGCTGGCATTCTCGGAGCGTTGGCTGCTCGACCGTCAGGAGGCTGACGGGTGTTGGGGCGGGATTCAGCCGCCGTGGGTATACGCGATCCTGGCTCTGAGGGCGATGGGCTACTCGCTGGACCATCCGGTGATGCGTCGGGCGCTGGCCGGTTTCGAGCGATTTACCTGGAAGCAGTCTGACCGCGGGGGCGAGCGAATCTGGACCGAGAGTTGCCAGTCTCCGGTCTGGGATACCTGCCTGGCGGCGGTTGGATTGCTGGAC
>VXTH01000095.1:0-8871 GCA_009837565.1 Chloroflexota bacterium
CTCTGAATCTCCTCTGTCCGGCACGGATAACGACCCAGAAATCGCTTAGACTCTGCCAAGCCGGACGCAGTGCGCGAGTCGGCGCCCGCCGATCAGCAGCAACCAGGAACAGCGATGCAGCGATATCTCCTCCAGCGCATTCTCCTGGTGATCCCGACGCTGTGGTTGGTTGTCTCGCTGCTCTTCCTTGCGCTTCGCGCCCTGCCGGGCGACTTCGTCACGCGTAAGCTCGCCAATCTGGAGAACCAGGGCGCCGAGCAGCGGGAGTCGGAGATTGTTGGGTACATCGAGGTCGAGGAAACAACGCACCGCGTGATCTCCGGCGACACGCTGGAGTCGATTGCCGCGGAGAACAACACCACCGTCTCGGAGATCCTGGCGACGAATCCCGACCTCGATACGTCGGGTGGCTTACGGCCCGGCACCAGAGTGGCCCTGATCCCTGGCCGGTTGCTGGAGACGATTGCGATCGCGCAGAAAGTATCACTGCCTGAAGAAGCCCAGCAGGGCGCGCAGTTGCTGATTGATCGCAATCCTGATATCGAGTTTCCCTTATATCAGGGCAAACCATATGCGGAGGCCGGGACACTCCTGACGATCCGCACGAGCCTCACGCTGGAGGAGTGGGCGTACGTCAACCGGGTTGAGGCGGGCGACATCCTGGCCGTCAATCCGACCGGTAGCCCGAGCAATGCCGACGGCAGCTTGACTGCCAATACGCAGTTGGCGCCAACGGCGCTGGTGATCGCCGAGGAGGGTGACACACTGGAAGGGATTGCGGCCGCCTTCGGGCGCAACGTCGATGACTTGACCGACGCGAATCGCGGAGTCGATGCCGCTGAACCGCTCGAGGCCGGCAGGGAGATCCTAATCCCGTCGGACAAGATCGTCTCACCGACGACAAAGATCACCGAGGCCAATATCCGGCATCGACTTGGGATCGACAAGCCGCTGGGCACGCAGTACATCGATTTCCTCTGGGAGACAGTGCGGCTCAAATTCCGTCCGTCGTTCCAGACTCAGGAGGGCTCGCTGGACATCTTCCTGCGCGCGCTGCCGCGCACGCTGCATCTCAACGTGTATTCCTTGATCGTGGCGCTGATCATCGCGTTGCCGGTCGGGATTCTCTCGGCCATGCGGCAGGACCAGCCGCTTGACTACGCGCTGCGCGGCTTCGCCATCCTGGCGCTGGCGGCGCCCTCGTTCTGGATTGCGACCATGCTGATCTTCGTCGTCACACCCGGCGGCATCTCCGAAGGAGGCATCTGGTCGATTCCGCTGACATCCGAGGAGGCGCGTTCGGTCTTTAGCTCCTTCACTGGCGCGCTGGCGCTCTATTCGATTCCGGCGGTCGCCGGAGGGATTGCGGCTGGGGCCGGTCTGATGCGGATCACCAGGTCCGAGTTGCTCGAGGTCCTGCGTCAGGACTATGTGCGTACTGCATGGTCCAAGGGTCTGCGCGAGCGCACGGTGATCCGACGCCACGCAATGCGCAATGCGCTGGTCAACGTGATGAGCGTGCTCGGTCTGCAGATCGCTGCGCTCGTCGGCGGCAACATCATCCTCGAACTGCTCTTCAACATCCCCGGGATCGGTCTGCTGCTGATTCAGCGGATCAACCAGGCTGACTTGCCCGTGGTGCAGACGATGGTGTTCTTCTTCGCGCTCTTCATCATCATCGTCAACATCATCATCGACATCTCCTACGCGGTGATCGATCCGCGTATTCGATACACGTAACCGGGTCGAGCGGGAGACGCATCATGAGCGACGAACGTCAGACGACCGCCAGGGAACTGGAAGAGTTCGCGCAGGCTCAAGGTCTGCGCGTTGAAGAACGCACCACGCTCCAGTTGGTCACCAGAGCGCTGATTTCGTTCTTCAGGACCAAACCCCTGGGTGCCGCAGGTCTCGTGCTGGTCGTTCTCTGGTCGATCATCGCGGTCGGCACGGTCGGTTCCGGCGGCGGCTGGCTTGGAATCGGGCGCTACGACTCGCAGGATGTCTTCAAGATCGCCAGCTCCAGCTTCGCGGACGACAAGATGGCCAACGCCCTGGATGGTGAGCCGGCCGACATCTCCGACGCCAGGCTGCGGGAGCTGTTGCTCGCCCCTGAGGTCTACGGAGATCTCGCCCGGGAGTCCGGCGTACTGGACGACATGCTCGCCTACGTCGAAGACCTGATTTCCACTGGAACTGTGCTGACCCACCTGTCGGAGGACATCGATCCGGCCCAGATCGAGATCGCCAACGGCACGATCACAGATGTCGACGACCTGCTCGCGACCGGAACCAATACGCCATTGACGACCGCCTCGCTGCAAGGGCCCTCAGCCAAGCATTGGTTCGGCACCGACCGCGCCGGACACGACCTGTTCTCCCGCGTCACGGAAGGTGCGAGGCTATCGCTGTACATCGGGTTCTTCGCGACGCTGATTGGCGTGGTTGCCGGTACGGCGCTTGGACTGATTGGGGGAGGGCTAGGCGGCAACATCGATCTGGCCATTAGCCGCCTGGTTGATGCGCTGCTCTCGTTCCCGCCGATCGTGCTGCTGCTGCTCCTGCGCTCGGTCACCGAGCCCTCGGCGATCTGGGTGACACTCGCGCTCTCCGTATTGGCGATCGCGCCGGTGCAGCGAATTGTCCGCGGCGCCGTGATCGCTCTTCGCGAAATGCCATTCGTCGAAGCGGCCCGCACGGTCGGCGCGACCAACGCGCGGATCATGATGCTGCACATTCTGCCCAACATCGTCGCGCCGCTGATCGTGATCTTCTCGATCACGATCGGCGCCTTCATCCTGGCCGAGGCCGCCCTCAGCTTCCTCGGCCTGGGCACGCTCGACGTGTCCTGGGGCAAGATGATCGCCGACGGCCGTCAGTTCATCGTCCAGTCGCCCTGGACCTCGCTCTTCGCAGGTCTCGCCCTGACCAGCCTCGTCTTCGGCTTCAACGTCCTCGGAGACGCCCTGCGCGACGTCTTCGATCCAAGGCTCCGCGGCAGCCGCTAGCTTCTGCCGACCCCGCCGAATCCTGGCGACGGATCGGTTCACGGATGCGTGGCGCTCTCTGGAAACGGTCTTCCAATATCGGGTAGACTTGCGCAACGATCAGCGGCAAACCCCGTTCTGCTGAGAAGGAGTGAGAGCGATGAGTGAGCACAACTATTGGCAACGAATGAAGCGCCAGCAGATGAGCCGACGTGCGCTCTTGCGAGCATCGGGTCGGGCCGGTGTCGGAGCGGCAGGTCTGGCGTTGGTCGGCTGTGGCGACGATGACGACGACGCGCAGCAGCAAACCGTCGCGCGACAGCAGGCGCAACAACAACAGCAGCAACAGGCCATGCAGCAGCAGGCTGCCCAGCAGCAGCAACAACAGCAGGCCATGCAGCAGCAAGATGCGCAGGAGCAGCAGGCCGACCAGGCCGCGCAGCAAGCCGACCAGGAAGAGCAGCAGCAGTCAGCCGCCCAGCAGCAACAGCAGCAGGCGCAACAGGCCGCCGCCCTGCGCACGTACGGCGGCACGCTGAAGTTCTCCACCCCGGCAGCCACCCACGACTTCTTCGACCCGCACCGAGGCGTGTTCGGTCCCACGGTCTACTGGATGGGGTTCTACATGAACTACCTCATCCGCTGGGCAAACAAAGAGAAGGGGATCATGGAGTCGGACATCGCTTCCTTGCCGGAGCTGCCCGACGAAGAGACCTACATCTTCAACATCGACCGTGGCGCGACCTGGTGGGACCGCTATCCGACCGAGGGCGGCCGCATGGTCACGGCGCAGGACATCGACATCAACTTTGATCGACAGATCGCCGCGCTCGATGCCGATGGCAACCCAGACGCCCGCTTCCGCGGCCAGGACGCCTTCCGCAAGACCGTGATGAAGGAGGTCGCGGACGAACAGACCTTCATTGCCCGCACGGACGGGCCCGACGCCACCTACCTCGGCGGCACCATCTTGCGGCCCTTCTCGTGGTTTACCTCGCCGGAAGGCATCCAGGAGTTCGGTAGCCGCTGGCGCGACGAAACGGCGAACATCGAGCTGTCATCGGGTTCCGGGCCCTTCATCCCGCTCAGCTACGACCCTGATATCGGCACCTACCTCGAGCGCAATCCCAACTACTGGAAGACCGGCGCCGACGGTCAGCAACTGCCCTATCCCGACGCCGTCGACTTCGTCAATCTGACCGACCCGACAGCGGTTGACGCCGCCTATCGCGGTCAGCAGATCGACATCGGCGGATTCCCACTCTCCTCCGTGCAGGTGGAAGAGCTGAACGCCGACTTCCCCGACCACCCCTTTGCCGAGGGAGCCTTCGGTTACACGATCGTCACCGTCACCGGCACCTACGAACCGGGCTGGGAAGGCTCCGACGGCCTGGGCAACCCCTATCTCGACCGGCGCTTCGCCTATGCGATGCACGTTGCGGTCGACCGCGACCTGTTGATCGACGCGGTCTACCTGGGCGCGGCGAAGCCGTCCGGCACGCACTACTGCCCCTGGTTCTCCACCTATTGGACGATCCCGGCCGACGAGTTGCGTCAGTTCCCGGGCTACCGAATCGACCGCGAGGCCGACATCCAGCTCTGCCGCGAACTGATCGACGCCTCCGGATTCGACACGGACCGCACCGTCACCATCTACATCCCCGATATCTGGGAGACCACCTACCCCGGTATCTCCGAGACCACCCGCAACATGTACAGCGAGGCAGTGGGATTCAACGTCGAACTCGACCTGCAGCCATACACGGTCATGCAGGACCGCTTCGACAACAAGACGTTCCCCGGACGAGCGCCGACCTGGACCAACCCGCCGGCCGACCTCGACCCGACCGCGCAGTTCGGACTTGCGCTCAAGGTCGGCGGCGCCTCCAATGTCACGCAGTACAACTACAAGCCGGTTGAAGACATCATCGACAAGATGACCGTCACGCTCGACACGGAGCAGCGCCGCGACATGGCGCGCGAGGTCCAGCGGATCGGCCTCGGCGTCGACGAGGGCGGCGGCTACCCGAACAGCGAGCATGGTCTCGATGGCATCTTCAGCTGGTTCGGCGTGATGAACGGCGTCGTGCCGACAATCTGGTGGCCATACGTCAACCGCGACGAGGACACCTGGCAGTTCGCGCACGACTCGCACAACCACGACGAAACCTGGCTCGACACGACTCACCCGCAGTACCCGGCCTAGGCCGAGCAGCGGGCTGGAGCCTGGCGAACGCGGGGTTCCGCACACTCAGTGCGGTTCCCCGCATTCGCGGCAACGCCGTCTTAGGCGGCGTTGCCGGAGCAGACAATGCAGAAGTACCTCATCCGCCGTCTCCTGCTGGTGATCCCGACCCTCTGGTTGGTCATTTCGATGCTCTTCCTCGGGGTCAACCTGCTGCCCGGTGACTACGTCACGATCAAGCTCTCGAATCTCGAGGCCTCCGGGGCGACGACCCAGCCGGCTGACATCATTGGTGAGGTTCAAACCGAACGAACCCTGCACCGCGTCGTCGCCGGTGACAGCGTCGACTCCCTGGCGCTCTTCTACCAGGTGGCGCCCGAAGAGATTCTGGCGCTGAATCCACGGATCAAGCAGGACAGTGAACTGATTCCGGGTTCAAGCATCATCATCATCGACGGCCAGTTGCTATCCGTGATCGCCAGACGAGAGCGACTCTCGCTTCCCGAAGATGTCGACCAGGGTGTCGATCTGTTGATCGAACGCAATCCGGAGATCGATTTCCCAACCTTCGCCGGCCAGCCGTATGCACCCTCCGGCATCTCACTAAAGCTGCGGGACAGCACGACGATCACTGAACTGGCCCAGGTCAACCGAGTGAAGCCCGAGGACTATCTGAACGTCAACCTCGTCGGCACCCCGTCCAACCCGGACGGCGAGCTGACCGCAGAAACGTTGCTGCTCCCGGGATCGACGATTATCGCGCCGACTCGAGAGATCACCGAGTCGTCGGTCAAGCATCGACTCGGTCTCGACAAGCCCCTCGGCATTCAGTACGTGGAGTTCATCTGGGACACGGTCAGACTCAAGTTCCGGCCCTCGTTCCAGACCAATGAGCCCTCCATGGACATCTTCCTCCGCACGCTCCCGCGCACATTGCACCTCAACGTCTATGCCTTGATCGTGGCGATTATCGTGGCCCTGCCGGTCGGCATCTTCTCGGCGATGCGCCAGGATCGCTTGCCCGACTACCTGCTCCGCGGCTTTGCCATCTTCGCACTCGCCGCTCCCTCGTTCTGGGTCGCGACCATGCTGATCTTCGTCGTCTCGCCCGGCTCACTCTTCGAAGGAGGCCTGTGGTCGATCCCGCTGGCCGAAGAGGAAGCGCGCAGCATCTTCACCTCGGTACCTGGATTCTTCGCCCTCTATACGATTCCTGCTGTGGCCGGAGGCATCGCCGCTGGAGCCGGACTGATGCGCATCACGCGCTCCGAGTTGCTTGAAGTCCTGCGCCAGGACTACGTCCGCACCGCTTGGTCGAAGGGACTGCGCGAGCGACAGGTCATTCGCCGTCACGCGTTCCGCAACGCGCTCGTGCCGGTGCTCAGCGTCTTCGGACTCCAGGTAGCCGCCCTGGTCGGTGGCAACATCATCCTCGAAGTGCTGTTCAACATCCCCGGAGTCGGTCTCGCGCTGTTGCAGCGCATCTACCAGGCCGATACACCCGTGATCGCCACGATGGTCTTCTTCCTCGCGCTCTTTGTGATTGTCGTCAACATCATCATCGACATCAGCTACGCGCTGATTGACCCGAGAATCCGCTATGCGTAGCCCGGCTGGAGTCTCGATATGAGCGAGCCATCGGCCGACGCGGCGACCGTTGAAGAGTTCGCAGCCTCACAGGGCTTGCGCGTTGACGACACTGGCGGATTGCGACGCGGTCTGCGCGCGTTCCTGGCCTTCATGAGCCAGAAGCGATTGGGAGCCGCTGGAGTCTTGCTGGTCTTCTTCTGGAGCGTGATCGCTGTCGGTACAGTCGGCGACGGTGGCGGCTGGCTTGGCGTCGGTCGCTACGACTCCCGCGACGTCTTCGAGATCGCGTCGGCCACCTATGCCGACGACAAGCTCGCGAACGCGCTGGATGGCCTCAACGAGGACGTTTCCGACTCGTCGCTGCGAGAGATCGTGTCGGACCCTGAAATCTATGGGGCAGCTGCTGTTGATCAGGGCGTCGTCAACGAGATGATCGACTACGCACTCGTCCACATTGATGACGGCACACTGTTGGAACGATTGGTTGATGAGGAGCAGATTGAGATTCGCGGAGGCACGATCCACGACGTAGACGCGCTGCTGGCCACCGGGACCGACAACCCACTCACCGCCGCCTCGTTGCAGGGACCATCGAGCAAACACTGGCTCGGCACCGACCGGGCCGGACATGATCTGTTCTCCCGAGTGACCGAGGGAGCCAGGCTGTCCCTCTACATCGGATTCTTCGCCACCCTGATCGGCGTCGGCGCCGGAACGGTCATCGGACTGGTGGCCGGCTCCCTGGGCGGCACGGTCGACCTGACCGTGAACCGGATCATGGACGCGATTCAGTCGTATCCGCCGATCGTCTTCCTCCTGCTGATCGCATCCCTCACCGATCCCTCCGCGCTTTGGGTCACACTCGCCCTCTCGGTGCTCGGAATCGCGCCCACCAATCGCATTGTGCGCGGCAGCGTGATTCAAATTCGCGAGATGCCGTACGTCGAGGCGGCACGCACCATCGGCGCGTCGTCGATCCGGATCATGGTCTTCCACATCCTGCCCAACCTGTTCGCCCCGTTGATCGTCATCTTCTCCATCACCATCGGCGCCTTCATCCTCGCCGAGGCGGCGCTCAGCTTCCTCGGACTGGGTACGCTCGATGTCTCCTGGGGCAAGATGATCGCCGACGGCCGCCAGTTCATTGTCTACTCGCCCTGGACATCGCTCTGGGCCGGTCTCGCCCTGACCAGCCTCGTCTTCGGATTCAACGTGCTCGGCGACGCACTGCGTGACGTCCTCGATCCGCGATTGCGGGGCAGCCGCTAGGTCCTGTTCACATGAATGCCGCAGCCAGCAGGACCAACACTCAACATCACTGGTCTCAGGCGGAACCAGCCTCACGAAATCGGGACCGATCCAGAAGCATCTGGACAAATCCGGACAGATCCGCACGCCTCGAGAGCGAAATCTCAGCCTGCAGCAGCAAATCAGCCCAGATGGGCCCGAATTCCCGGGCCCCACTCATCTCACTATCGAACCCTGGCTCTGAAGCGGCGACCGATCATTGTGAGACAGGAACGGCGCCGTTGGTCGGCTAGCATGACGCTAGTAACACCTCGTGTCACTCTCTGATGTCACAATGGCATGGATAGCTTCAGTATTCGAAGGGGACATCGATGGCCGACCTCTCTATCAGCGACCAGATCGTCCTGCTCGGACTCGGTGAAGACGGTGTGCTTGAGCGGCCCTATGACGGCCGGCTCGATTACGCCATCGCCGGCGCGTCGCTGCTGGACCTTTCGTTCCTCAATCGGATCGATACCGACCCCAATCGCCTGTTTATCATCTCGGCCGACGCCACCGGCAATCCGCTGCTCGACAGCGTGCTGCACCAGATCAACTCTGGACCGCCGAATCAGCCGATTTCCTACTGGATATCGGAGATTGCGCGATACGCCCTCGTTCTGCGACAGCAGATCATCGAGGATTTGAGCGATCGCCGCATCATCCAGCGTGAAGCCGGCCGTCGGTTGATTGTCCTCAAGTCCGAGAAGTTCCCGCCGGTTGACCCTCAGGTCGTGCGCGACGTGCAGCGCAAGCTGATCGACTCGTTGCTCTCCGACGAAATCCCCGACCCGGAGACGGTGGCCCTGATCGGTCTGGCCC
>VXTH01000023.1:0-604 GCA_009837565.1 Chloroflexota bacterium
GATCGGCGGGCCGCTGATAGCTCAGCTCGTTGGTCACATGACGGAAGTTGAGTTCTTGCAGCAGCGGTTCGCCTACGCTCTCACCCGAGACTCGAAGCGTCATCGCCCGCCGATTCGCCTCGGCCCCGCGCTGCATCGCCGTTGCCAGCAGGGCGCGCGAAACGTCGGTGAAATCCTGTTCCGGGTGGACGATCAGCTCTTCAGCGGCGATCCCGCGCTTCTCGGTCGGAATCGTGCGGATGTACCCGGCTGCTGCGCCGTCGCACTCGGCGATCCCGATCCACTCGGAGTCGCCGAAGAACTGGGTCGCCAGCGGCGGCGCATGCGCGCCCTCTCCGGCAGCTTCCTGCTCGATCCCGACCACCGCCTCCGCGTCGTCCTCGGATGCATCGCGGACGACAATCCCGGGCGCGAGTTCCGGCAACGTCTGATCGCGCACATCGCGGCAGCGCATCACCGACACCTCGGACGGCGAGGTGAAGCCCGCGCCGATCAGCATCGGTTCGACGTAGTGGCGATGGGGAAAATCGGTGTAGTCGATCACCATCAGCTCGGATTCCGAGTGCTCGGTGGCCAATTCGCCCATCTCATTGAGCAGGTTGGT
>VXTH01000023.1:614-5175 GCA_009837565.1 Chloroflexota bacterium
GTGATTGATCGTGTCGAACTCGTAGAAGACGCGCAGGTGCCGGCCGTAGGGAATGCCGATCACGTAGCCGTCGTCGCACTGCGTCGAGAGCATCCGCGGTAGACGCACCAGTTCGTCGAAGTTCACGTCGGGCTGATTGCGATAGGCGAGATTCTTCGTCGCCAGCGTTTCGTGCAGCTCGCGCACGAAACCGGGCGCGACATCCTGGGCGTGCCGCGTGTAGTCAGGTGTGACCATCAGTCGTCCATTCGCTCGTGAGTCGGGGTAGAAACGATGTGCATGGCTAACGGACGCTCAACAGGTTCGCGTCCAGTTGTCCGTCAAACGAAAATGTTGCGGGGCCGGTCATGTAGACCGACGCCGACGGATCATCGAGTCCGTCCCAGGCGATCTCCAGATTGCCGCCGGGCAGGGAGACCGTCGTGGTCGGGTCGGCCAGGCCGCGCAGGCGAGCCGCGACCAGCACCGCGCAGGCGCCCGAGCCGCAGGCCATTGTGATCCCCACGCCGCGCTCCCAGACGCGCATCTTCAGATGGTCCGGCGCGAGCACGTTGACGATCTCGAAGTTGGTCTTCTTCGGGAAGTCGGGATGGGTCTCGATGAGCGGACCGATTTCGGCCAGCGGGAAATCGTCCACATCCTCGTCGGTGAACCAGACCGCGTGGGGATTCCCCATCGACACGCAGGTCAGGTCGAACGAGCGTCCGGCGACGACGACCTCATGATGCAGAATCGGCGCTGGTCCCTCGTGCACGACCGGGACCTCGTTGGCCTGCAGCCAGGCTCGTCCCATATCGACGCGCACGCGATCGACGGTTGCCGAGGTCATCGTGGACAGATCAGCCTGCAAGACGCCGGCTCCGGTCTCGATCGCCAGCGCGCCGTCCGTCGGCGTCATTCCGACTCGTTCGACCAGGTACTTGGTGAAGCAGCGGAAACCGTTGCCGCACATCTCGCCGTCGGATCCATCCGAGTTGACAATCACCATCCGCGCCGCCGCGACGTCCGTGTCCTGGGCGATCAAGATCCCGTCCGCGCCGACGCCGAAGTGACGATCGCAGATGCGGGGAGCGAGCGCGGGCCAGTCGAGTTCGCTCAGGTGAGCATTCTCACCCAGCGCGTCGATCAGCAGAAAATCATTGCCAGCGCCCTGCACTTTGAGGAACGGAATGGACATGCTGCTCTCCGGCGGTTGATCTGCATCTTACTCAAGCATTGCCAGCGGAGCATCAGCCGCCCAACAAATCGAGGGATCGTCGCGCCGGAACCAGGCTCGTTGGCGCCGCGCGAAGCGTCGAGTCGCCTGCGCGACGCCTTCCAGGGCCTCGTTCAGGGGACACTCGCCGCGCAAATGTGACAGCACTTCTCGATATCCGATGGAGTCGAAGCCGGGGGCGTCCTCCGGCAACCCCTCCGCGAGCAGCTGCCGAACCTCGTCAACCAACCCTGTCTCGAACATCGCCTCGATCCGCAGAGCGATCCGCGCGTCAAGCTCATCCAGCGACAGGTCCGGCGCGCATGCCCGGTAGTTGACCGGCTCGCGCATCCGTTGCCAATCCGAAATCGGCTTGCCGGTGACCTGATAGACCTCCAGCGCCCTGATCAGCCGCCTGACATTCGTCGGACCAATCTGCTCCGCTGCATGCGGATCGACTTCGCTCAGCCGGTCGTACAGCGACTCGGCAGTTTCCTCTGAAAGCGCATCACGGAGTTGCGATTCCTCAACCACCGGCGGAATCTGCCAGCCCTCCAGCAAGGCGCGCATATGTTGCCCGCTGCCGCCAACGGCGACCGGCCGTTTGCCCCTGGCGCGGATGTCTTCGACTGCTGCCCGGGCAGACTTGAGATACTCACCCAAGGAGTAGCGCTCGGTTGGTTCGACCACGTCGATGCACCAGTGCGGGATCTCCGACCGCATCTCGGAAGTGGGCTTGGCCGTGCCGATGTCGAGCCGACGGTAAATCTGGCGCGAATCGATTGAGACGATCTCACCGTCGAACCGGTGGGCAATTTCCATCGCCCAGTCGGACTTGCCCGAGGCGGTGAGCCCGACGACCGCGATCAGCGGCCGCGTCGCAGGCCCAGTTGCAGGCCCAATTGCAGGCCCAGTTTCAGGCGCTGTCGGCAATGGCCTGGGTGATGGCGAGGAAGGCATCGGCCTGCAGCGAGGCGCCGCCGACGAGCGCCCCATCGACGTCTGGTTGGGCCATGAAATCGGCAATGTTGGACGGATTCACCGATCCGCCGTAGAGGATGCGTACGCCGTCGGCGACCTCCGAACCGGCCGTGTCGGCTACGACCGAGCGGATGTGTGCACAGGCGGACTCGGCTTCGTCCGGCGTTGCGGCCTGGCCCGTGCCAATTGCCCAGACCGGTTCGTAGGCGATCACGAGCCCTGCCGGCGCCGGGTCGTCTCCCAGGGCAATCGATACCTGTCGAGTCAACACGGCGCTGGTTCGCTTGTTCTCTCGTTCCGCTTCAGATTCGCCCACGCACAGAATCGGCGTCAAACCGTGTGCCTCGGCCGCGCGCAGCTTGAGCGCCAGCGCCTGGTCGTCCTCACAGAAGAACTGCCGCCGCTCGGAGTGGCCCAGGATGACCCAGTCGGCGACTTCGGCCAGCTGGACGGGCGAGACCTCGCCGGTGTACGCACCGGATAGCTGGGTGTGGATGTTCTGACCGGCGATATGCACCTCGGTGCCGCACCAGAAGTCCCAGACCAATGGCAACTGGGTGAAGCTGGGCGAGAGCACCACGTCGACTCCGTCGATGTCGTCAATCCCGGCCAGTCCGCGGCACAGGGCGCGGGCCTCTGAGTTGGTGCCGTTCATCTTCCAGTTTCCGGCCGCGATCGGCGTTCTGACCATTAGTCGTCCTCCTCATCAACATCGGCGGCGGCCTCGGGCAGGACTGCAATGCCGGGCAGATCGAGCCCTTGCAGATACTCCAGGGCCGCGCCGCCTCCGGTCGAGACGTGCGACATCTTGTTGGTCAGCCGAAACTGAGCCACGGCCGCGGCCGTTTCGCCGCCGCAGATCACGGTCGTCGCGTCTTCCAGTTTGGCCAGCGCTTCTGCCATCGCGCGGGTACCGCCCGAAAAGGCCTCGCGCTCGAACAGGCCCAGCGGACCGTTCCAGACGACCGTATCGCAGTCCTTGATGGCTTCGGCGAACGTCTCCACCGTCGTCGGTCCGACATCGAGGATCTGCCAGTCTTCCGGAATCTCTTCTTCCGTGAAGACGAGCGGCTTGGCACGCGGCGGTTCGTCGGCGCCGCGCGCGATCACGCAGTCACCGGGGATTATCAGTTCGCAATGCTCGTCGTGCGCGGTGGCGGTGATCTCGTTGGCCGCCTCGACCATGTCTTGCTCAAGCAACGAGGCGCCGGTCGGCAAGCCTCGAGCGAGCAGGAAGGTGTTCGCCATGGCCCCGCCGATCGCGATCACCTCGGAGATTTCCGCGATGCGTTCGAGCAGCCCCAGTTTGTCTGACACCTTCGCGCCGCCGGAGATAAAACCCAGCTTGCCCGCCTCGCCCCGCCGGATCGGTTCCAATGCCTCGATCTCACGGTCGAGCAGGAGCCCGCCGGCCGACGGCATCATCGTTGCCACTGCATGGGTCGACGCATGCGCCCGGTGCGCTGCGCCAAAGGCGTCATTGACGTAGACATCGGCCAGGTCGGCCAGTTGCGCCGCGAATTCGTTGTCGTCCTCCTCTTCCTCTTCGTGGAATCGGAGATTCTGCAGCACCATCACCTCACCCGACTTCAGCTCGGACGACATCTGGGTAGCGACGTCGCCGATGCAGTCGGGAGCCATGCGGACGTTCATCCGCAGCGTGCGAGCCAGGCGAACCGCGACCGGGGTCAGATCGAACGCGGGATTACGCTCACCGCCGGGCCGGCCGAGATGCGAACAGACCACCACCGACGCACCCTGCTCCAGCGCATATTTGACGGTCGGTACGGCTGCTCGGATGCGGGTGTCGTCGAGCACCCGAGCGCCGTCCATGGGCACGTTCAGGTCGAGACGCAGGAGGACTCGCTTCCCGGCCAGATCCAGGTTGCGAATCGAAACGTTACTCATCGTGAAGCAATCCAGGGTCATCGCAAGCCGGATCCGCCGGCGCGAATATCGGGTCAGGCCATGGGAGAGAGTTCGGCCTCCGCCTGTCGTTCGTTGCCTTCGTCCAGCGCCCGGCCGGGCAGCTCGCTGTGCCCCTCGCTGTGTCGGGCTTCGACCGCGGCCAGCTTGGCCAGCCGGCGCACGTGCCGGCCGCCCGCGAACTCGGCTTCAACGAAGGCGTCAACGATGTCAGCAGCCAGCGCGTGGCCGGTCACATATGAGCCCAGCGCCAGGATGTTGCAATCGGTGTGCTCGCGAGCCCGGCGCGCCGACCAGGTGTCGGTGCACAGGGCCGCACGGGCGCCCCGCACCTTGTTGGCCGCGATACTCACGCCGACGCCGTTCGAACAGATCACAATGCCGATCTGGTGCTGGCCATCGACGACGGCTTCGGCGAGTGGAGCGGCGATGTCTGCGTAATCGGTCGGCTCCTTCGAC
>VXTH01000023.1:5185-8812 GCA_009837565.1 Chloroflexota bacterium
GTCGCTGCCTATCGCGATACGCACGTGCCGCTGCCCCCATCCAGACCCACAGGCCGTGATTTCAGGAAACCGACTCCAAATCGGAGAGGCCCCAGTGCCGCATGAGCAACTCTCCGACAGATGCGCTGAGCTGTGGTCCACGACGCAGAACGCGCGGTATCCGGCCCGTGCAATCCAAGATAGTCGAGGCCGTACCCGCAGGCATCACCCCGCCCTCGGAGAGTATGTGAAGTGATTCACTAAACCTATCGGTGGAACCGTTTGGATTGAACTGACTGCGCACATCTGCTGCCGTCAGAGACGCCGGCTCACCATGGACGTTCGCCGACGTTCCCGTCAACGGCGCATCAACGAGGTCCAGCACCGCAGTCGCAATCGGGTGGTCCGGAATACGTAAGGCGATTGTGGCGCCGTCGACGGCGGTCGTCAGCCAATCAGTCCGCTTGTTCACGATCAGCGTCACCGCACCCGGCCAGGCCTCCGTCGCCAGCGCCAGAACCCGCTCTTCCAGAGGCTCGGCCATCTCCTCCAGGTGCTCCCGCCAGCGCGCGGGCGGCAGAAAGACCGGCAGGTTCTCGCCTCCTGGCCGCCGCTTGAGTTGGAAGACCGACGCCACCGCCCGATCGTCGTTGGCGACAGCGCTCAGCGAGTATTGCGTGTCGGTCGGCAGCGCTACGACCCCGCCGCGGCGCAAATGATCAACTGCCTGATCAAGTTCCCCGTTAAACACGGATCCATCATACTCCGCGCGTATCATTATGACGTGAACAGCCAGGCTTCTCTCGTCTCCACCGAGCACGAATCGATCGTCATCGTCGACCTCGGTTCGCAAACTGCCATGTTGATCGCGCGGCGCGTGCGCGAGCTCAACGTCTACTGCGAGCTGGTGCCCCCGACGGCGTCCTGGGAGCAGGTCCGCCAGTTGAATCCGAAGGGCGTCATTCTCAGCGGCGGACCCGCGAGCGTCCACGACGACGGCGCTCCAACCGCTCCGGACTGGGCGCTCGACGGGCGCATGCCGGTGCTCGGCATCTGCTACGGCATGCAGACGATGGCCAATCAGCTCGGCGGTCGCGTCGAAAGCGGCCGGGAACGCGAATTCGGCGCGGCTCACATCTACCCGCGGGACGAGTCGCGTCTGCTCGACGATCTGCCCCGTCCAATGCCGGTCTGGATGTCGCACGGCGACCGCGTCGACCGGATGCCGAACGGATTTCGCACCCTGGCCGGCACCGACAGCATCCCGATCGCCGCGATGGGCGACGACGACCACCGCTACGGCATCCAGTTCCATCCCGAGGTCGTCCACACGCCGCACGGCCTCCACCTGCTCAGTAACTTCGTCTACGAAATCTGCCGCTGCGCGGGCGATTGGGACGCTGCCCACTTCATCAGCGAGACCGTCGCCGAGATTCAGCAGCAAGTCGGCGCCAACCACGTGATCTGCGGTCTCTCCGGCGGAGTCGACTCATCCGTGGCCGCCGCACTCGTACATCGAGCTGTCGGCGACCAGTTGACCTGCATCTACGTCGACAACGGCCTGATGCGCCTGGGCGAGACCGAACAGGTCGTCGACACCTTCCAGCGCAGCATGCACATGAACCTGCGCGTCGCGCGCTCAGGCGATCAGTTCCTCGAGGAACTCGCCGGCGTTGACGATCCCGAGACCAAGCGCAAGCGAATCGGCGAGACCTTCATCTCCGTCTTCGAAGAGACCGCCATCGATATCGCCCGTGACGACCACGGCGTCGACTTCCTCGTCCAGGGCACCACGTACCCCGACGTTGTCGAGAGCGCCGGCTCCGGACACGGCTCCGCCACAGCGATGATCAAGTCGCACCACAACGTCGGCGGCTTGCCTGACGACCTCCGCTTCGAGCTGATCGAGCCCCTGCGCCACCTGTTCAAGGACGAGGTCCGCGAGGTCGGACGCGAACTGGGACTGCCCGAGGAGATCGTCGGCCGCCAACCCTATCCGGGTCCCGGCCTCTCCATCCGCATCATCGGACCGGTCACCCACGAGAAGGTCCGAGTCCTGCAACTCGCCGACGCCGTCGTCATGGACGAGATCCATGAGGCCGGCCTCTACGACCAACTCTGGCAGTCCTTCGCCATCCTCACCGACACCCGCACCGTCGGCGTCCAGGGCGACGCCCGGACCTACGGCTGGGTCTGCGCGATCCGCGCCGTCACCGCCGACGACGCCATGACCGCCGACTGGGCCCGTCTCCCCTACGACGTCCTCGGAACCATCGCCAACCGAATCGTTAACGAGATCCCCGAGATCAACCGAGTCGTCTACGACATCACCTCCAAGCCCCCCGGCACGATTGAGTGGGAGTGAACCAAGATGGTCATCACCATCTGCATGAGCATGTCGCTGAGGCATCGGCTGCCTGAAATCTGCGGCATCCTGGAGCAAGCCGGTCACGAAGTCCTGACGCCGGTCGACACCCGCGAGTTCGACTACGAAGGCGCCAACGATCACGAGCGCGCCGACCTCAAGCGCGACAAGGACCTAATCCGCACCCACTACGAGAAGATCAAGGTCTCCGACGCCATCCTCGTCCTCAACGAGGACCTGCCGAGCAAGCCCCGCTACATCGGAGGCAACAGCTTCCTCGAAATGGGTTTCGCCCACATCCTCGACATCCCCATCTACCTCATGCAAGACCTCCCCGAGTCCCCCTACCGCTCCGAGATGCTGGCCATGGATCCCATCGTCATCAACGGCGACCTCAGCCGCATTCCGGCCGAGATTCAGACGGCTGTGGGATAGCCTCGCCCCATGAGAGTCCTGATCGTCGGCGGCGGTGGACGTGAGCACGCCCTGGCCTGGAAGCTGGCCCAGTCGCCTTCCTTTGAGGCCATGTACGCCGCGCCCGGCAATGCCGGCACTGCGCAAGTCGGCGAGAACCTGCCAATCCACGACTCCGACATCGACGGCATCTGCGACGCCGCCGCCGAGCACCGCATCGACCTCGTCGTCGTCGGCCCCGAAGCGCCGCTCGCCGCGGGAGTGGTAGACGCCCTCCAGGAGCGCGGCGTCTCTGCGTTCGGGCCCACCCAGTCCGCCGCCCGGATCGAATCCTCGAAGTGGTTCGCCAAGTCGATCATGGAGGCTGCCAACGTCCCCCACGCCGGCGGCGAACTCTTCGAGACCGCCCAGGCCGCCCACAAGTGGTTGGAGATCCTCGGTCCCGACGATCTTCCCGTGCTCAAGGCCGACGGCCTCGCCGCCGGCAAGGGCGTGATCGTCCCAGACCACATCGACGACGCGCACGAAGCCATTGACCAGATGTTTACCGGAGCCTTCGGCTCAGCCGGCGAGCGCGTCGTGATCGAAGACCGCCTGACCGGTATGGAAGCCTCGGCGATGGCCATCGTCTCCGGGACAGACATCCTGCCGCTGCCGCTGAGTTGCGACTACAAGCGCATCATGGACAACGACCACGGACCCAACACCGGAGGCATGGGCGTCTACGCCCCACCGGGATTCGTCGGCGACCAGGACGACGTCTTCTCCTCCATCCACCAACCGGTCGTCGATCAGATGTCCTCCGACAACATCGAGTTCCGCGGACTGCTCTATGCCGGACTGATGATCGATGAGGGAGCCCTCAACGT
>VXTH01000071.1:0-8802 GCA_009837565.1 Chloroflexota bacterium
CATCGCGCCGGTGTCAGCGACGGCGGGGACGGTTTCGCTTCGAATCTGATCCTCTCGGCCAAATCCGCGCTCGAACAACGCGCGATCTTCGTCATTCTCGAGCTCAACGTTCACGACGATCTCGCCCATCACCAAACTCCCATCCCGCATGCCGCTATCGACAGCATATCCAACTTCTGTTACCCATCCGAGGCAATCAATTCATCCACGGACAGTGGCTTCCCTGGCCAAGGCGACCGCTCTCCGCACTACCGTCAATCACCAGGCACCGAGTCGGGACCGGCCCAAGTTGCCCGTTCAACACCTCTCAGCGCACATCAGTTCTATGATGTCGGCATGAAATGGCTCACCCCTGAACTGAATCACAACCGACCACGCGAGCTGGTCGGAGTTGCCTCAACCGGGCACGAACACCGCCCGATTCCTTTTTCCCCGAACACGCCACCACACACGCGGACGACGGCCATCGCATTTCACCGCAGCCGCCATGACTTGAGCGTCACCATCCAAAACCAACCAAAATCGACCAAAATCAACCACCCCAAAAGCACGATCTCCAGCGCTCACCGGTTTTTCCAGCGAAACGCGCCCGAGAATTTTTTCGCTCCTACCACCCCGCTTCGAAGCTCCCCCAACTCCCGACCGGCCGTGCGCCAGGCCCCGATCACCGTCGAACGGGACCGAACGAGACCGAACACTTCCGAACGCCCGGACGCAGGATCCCCAGCGCTCAGCGCCACTTCCGCCGCAACACGCCCGAAAATCTCTGCGCCCCGAACGCTCCAAACAGGAGGCGGCAACCTACAACGAGTTGTCTTCGTGCGGAGTGACCATGATCTTGCAGTGCTCCTCCGGATCGCCAAGCGTCTCGAACGCTCCGGCAACTCCGTCGAGTCCGACCCGGCCGGTCACGATCGGTCCGGGCTTGATGCCTCCCTCCGTGATCGCGTCCAGCGTCTCCGCGTATTCCTGCGGCGTGTAGCCGAGGACGAATTGCAGCTGAATCTCCTTCTCGATCCCGGCCATCGGGACGATCGTGTCATCTTGCATGCAGACGCCGACGATCACCAGGCGACTGCCCCGCGACGGCGCTTCGCGCATCAGCAGCGCGATCGTGCCCTGCACACCGATCGCGTCGAACATCACGACCTCGCTGCCCGGCGTGTAGCCCCGCTGTTCGAGGACGGACATCGGCGGCGTTTCGCGCGGGTCGACCACCACGTCGGCGCCCATGATCCCGGCCAGCTCTCGGCGACGCGGCGAGAAGTCGGAGGCGACAATCGTGCCCGCACCCTCGTTGCGCAGGCTGGCAATTGTGGCCAGTCCGACCGGTCCGCAGCCGTACACGACGGTTGGCTCCCCGCCGCTGATCTGTCCCATCCGCACCGCGTGCATGCCGACCGCCATCGGTTCGGTCGTCGCCGCGTGCTCGGTCGCCACGTTGTCCGCGACCGGCAGCAGCATCGACGCGTCGAGCACCATGTACTCGCTGTAGCCGCCGGGAAAGTCGTTGCTGTATGCGCCTCGGGTGGGTACCGAAGTAATGCGGTCGCCGATCCCGACCGGACCATTGGTGTTCGGTCCGTAGGCGACAACCTCACAGCAGAACTCGTGGCCCATGATGATGTCGCGGTCCAGGTCGGGGGTGAAGCGTCCGTTGCCGGATTCCATCGATCCCTTGACGATCTCGGGTCCAAACCGGACGAAGTGCAGATCGGAGCCGCAGATGCCGCAGGCGAGCACTTTGACCAGCGCTTCGCCCTCAGCCGGCTCAGGCTGGGGGATGTCGGCGATTCGAAGTTGTCCATTCCGTGATGCGACTGCGCGCATGGCAAGCTCCTCTCCAGGTCTTCCCCGACGAGATCGGGGTGTTCCCCGACTTGAGCGGGGTGTTCCCCGACTTGATCGGGGACCAGACTGTTCAGATCGGGTGCAGGCTAGCCGTTAGCCTGCACCGCAGTTGAGGGATGGAAGAGGAACCACGCCATGGCCGAATTCGACGCATTGCAGCGCGCCTACCGTGCGACCGACGGCTGGGTCCATCTGACCATCACAACCGACGACGAGTGGCAGCGCCTGCGCGACACGCTGGGCGAGGCAGCCCTGGCCGATCACATGTGGGACCACCACGAGCGTCACCCGGCCGACGGCGAGGCCTACCGGCCCGAGTTCCAGCTCCAGGTTGAGGACGATCCCCGCTTCGCCACCGCCGAGCTGCGCCTCCAGAACGCCGCAGAACTCTCAACCGTGATCGCCGAGGCCCTGCGCAACCGGACCCAGAAGGAATGGGGCGACCTCTTCGAAGCCCGCGGCGTCCCGCACGAGATCAGAACGCCGGCCGGAACCCGCTGAACAGGACAGCGCATGACCACCTTCAAGCCGTTCACCGAAGAACTCGCCGAAGTGAAACTCCGCGAGCTGCTGATCTATCTCTGCGAACGGCGGATTACGGCTCGCTCGTTCGGCACCAGCCAACTCAACACGCTGCTCTGCCTGAGCGACTTCTTGCACTATCGCCGTTACGGAGAATCGATCACCGGCGCCGAGTACGTCGTCGCCGAACACGGACCCTGGCTGGTCAAGTTCGAACTGCACCTGGACCCGCTGATCGACGACGGCAAGATCGTCATCCAGTCCTCGGATCTGGGCGGCTTCACACAGTACCGTCCGATGGCCCTGGCCAGCGCTGACCTGTTCGGATTCAACGGTGCTGAAATCGCCACCGCAGAACAAGTCCTGCGCGCCACCGAAGACCAGAGCGCATCAGAACTCGGAGACCTCGCCCACTCCCTCACCCGCTGGCGAAACGGCAACCTGGGCGACCCGCTGCCCTACGAGTTGGCGCTCGACACTCAGTCAGGCTGAACGGCTAGTCCGCCTCTTCGTTGAGCCAGGACATCATGCCTCGGAGCTCGGCTCCGACTTCTTCGCTGGGGTGGCTGGCGGCTCGGGCTCGGAGTTTGTCAAAGCCCGGCCGGCCCGTCTGGTTCTCCATGATCCATTCACGAGCGAACGTACCGTCCTGAATGTCGGAGAGGATCTGCTGCATCCGCTCTTTGACCGAGCCGTCAATAATCCGCGTGCCGCGGGTCAGATCGCCGTACTCAGCTGTGTCGGACACCGAGTAGCGCATGTTGGCGAAGCCGCCTTCGTAGATCAGGTCGACGATCAGTTTGACCTCGTGGATCGTCTCGAAATAGGCAGATTCTGGCTGGTACCCCGCCTCGACCAGCGTTTCGAATCCAGCCTGCATCAGCGCGGTGATCCCGCCGCAGAGGACCGACTGCTCACCAAACAGGTCGGTCTCGGTCTCCTCGAGGAACGTGGTCTCGAGCACGCCTGCACGGGTACCGCCGATGCCCTTGGCGTAGGCCAACGCGACCTCCTTGGCCGTCTCGGAGGCGTCCTGGTGGATAGCCAGTAGCGCAGGGACGCCGCCGCCCTCTTCGAACACGCGGCGCACCAGGTGGCCGGGACCCTTGGGCGCGATCATGGTCACATCGACTTCGGGCGGGGGCATGACCTGGTTGAAGTGAATCGCGAAGCCATGGGCGAACATCAGCGTCTTGCCCTCGGTCATCGTCGGCGCGATGTGCTGGTCGTAGATCGACTTCTGCACATGGTCGGGCGTCAGGACCATGACAATGTCGGCAGCTGCGGCTGCGTCGGCGACGGTGTCGACATGAAGTCCGGAGTCCTGGACCTTGGTCCAGCTGCGGGAACCTGGGTAGAGACCAACGATCACGTCGCAACCTGAATCGCGCAGGTTCAGCGCGTGCGCGTGACCCTGGGAACCAAAACCAATGACGGCAATCTTCTTGTCCTTGATCAGATCAAGGTCGGCGTCGGCGTCGTAAAACATCTGGGCGGGCATACCGGTCTCCTGCAGTTGAGGTTGGGGGTTTGTGGTTCTTGCCTGAGTGTAGGCGCGGAGCTGGCTTGAACCAGTTCCGACTAGTCGCTGGCGAACGGCAATGCGCCCTCCGGCCGCCGACCGAGCATGGCGCGGATTGCGGCGGCGGCCTGTTGCGAGTCCGAGATCGCCGGCGGCTTGGTCGTCTCAGTGCCGCGGACCATCGCGACTCGACCGGTGCGCACCATCTCGAGGATGCCGAACTGCTCGAACATCTTGACGGCGGCATCGACCTTGCCCTCGTCGCCGAGCACCTGCACGATCAACGCATCCGCATCGACGTCAACGACATCGGCCCGGAACATCTCAACCATGTCTAGCACTTCGCGCCGATTGAAGTTGGACGCGGAAACCTTGATCAACGCCAGTTCGCGATCGACCATCGGTGCGTAGGTGATGTCCTGGACAGAGACCACATCGATCAGCTTGAATAGCTGACGGCAGACCTGGTCAACCTGGTGGTCGTCACCGTCGACGACGATCGTCATCCGGCTCAAGCCCGGTTCTTCGCAATGCCCAACGGTGAGCGACTCAATATTGAATCCTCGTCGGCGGAACAGCGAGGCCACGCGCGCCAGGACGCCGGGGCGGTCCTCGACGTGGGCGACGATGGTGTTTCGAGAAGCCATACAGTGAATCCCCTTTGCTCGCTCTAGAGATCCTCAGCCGATTCGATGGTCTCCGACAGTGCAGCGCCGGCCGGAACCATCGGCCAGACGTTTTCCTCGCGCTCAAGCTGGAAGTCGATCACGACCGGTCCGTCGTAACCTTCGAGGTCTCGGAAGACCTGCATCGCCTCGGCGCGAGTCGTCGCCCGGACCCCGCGTATGCCGTAGGCCTCCGCCAGCTTGACGAAGTCGGGCTGGCCCAGATCAACCGAGTGGTAGTTGTTTGCGTAGAACAGTTCCTGCCACTGACGCACCATCCCCAGGAAGCCGTTGTTGAAGATCGCGAAGCGGACGGGCAGATTATGCTCGGCGACCGTTTGCAACTCCTGTGACGTCATCTGGAACCCGCCATCACCGCAGATTGACCAGATCGGTTCTTGCTGCGCAAACTGGGCGCCCATCGCGGCCGGAACTTCATAGCCCATCGTGCCGAGGCCGCCGGACGTCACCCACTGGCGAGCCTTCGTGTACGGGTAGTACTGCGCACCCCACATCTGGTGCTGACCGACGCCAGTGACGATTGTCGCCTCGCCATTCGTCGCCTCGGCCAGCGCGCGAACCAGCCACGGGCCGCCTAGTCCAGTGCCCTCCTCGATGTAATCAGTCGGATGTTGGGCCATGATCTCGTCGATCTCGGACCGCCACTCCGGATGCGAATTGCGGTCGATTTGGGGCAACAGACGTGACAGCGTTTCTTTGACATCTCCATTGACCGGCGCATGGGTCTTGAAGTTCTTGCCAATCTCGGCCGGATCGATGTCGATGTGAACGATCTTCGCGGTGGGGTTGAAGTCGCTGAACCGGCCCATCGCGCGGTCGTCGATGCGCATCCCGATACCGATCACCACGTCTGCGCGATCGGCGGCCATGTTGGCGTAGAAATGACCATGCATGCCGAGGAAGCCGTAAGAGAGCTCGTGGTCCTCCGGCATTCCCGAGATGCCCAGAAGGGTGGTCAGCACCGGTGTATCAGAGCGCTCGGCGAACTCAACCAGCTCGTGCTGCGCCTCCGACTGGACGACGCCGTGCCCGGCAATCACGATCGGTCTCTTGGCCGCGTTGATCGTTTCGGCCGCCCTGGCCACTTCCTCCTCGCGGGGGACGTCCATAATCGGATAGCCGCGCAGCGAGACGCCCTGGGGGTAACCGTCCCACTCGGCCTCCTCGATGAACACGTCCTTGGGAATGTCGACCAGCACCGGGCCTTTGCGTCCGGTCGAGGCGATGTGGAAGGCCTCCTTGACCGCCGGGGCGATCTCGGAGGCACGCATCAAGAGGTAGTTGTGCTTGGTGATCGGCAGGGTGATGCCGGTGATATCGGCCTCCTGGAAACCGTCGCGGCCAATCAGGTCGCGCGCCACATTCCCCGTCAGGACAACCATGGGAACCGAGTCCATGTAGGCGGTGGTGATGCCGGTCACCAGGTTGGTCGCGCCGGGACCGGAGGTCGCCAGGCAGACGCCGGTCCGGCCGGCGACTCGGGCATAGCCATCGGCAGCATGGGCGGCGGCTTGTTCGTGCCGGACGAGGACGTGCTTGATGTCGGGGTACTCGCCCAGCGTGTTGTAGAGGGGCAACACGACGCCGCCGGGATAGCCGAAGAAGACTTCGACCCCCTCTGCGCGCAGACATTCCATCAAGATTCGGGCGCCGGTCAAACGCATGGCGTTCTCCTCAACCATCACTCGGCATGGCTGCCGGGCGTTGGGCACTCATTCATGTTGTTGAGTCGTTGGATGTGTCGATTCGGCGATTCCGTGGAGGCGGCGCTGGTTCCGTGCTTGTGCCTGAGCGCCGACCACTCAGGCGCGGAACGCGCGGCCGCCCGCTACAGCGACATGTACCCGGCGCACGAGCCGCTCGGACAGGCTGACATTATCGTCGCCTGACCTGATTCCAAGTGTGGAGGGCGCGTACTCTGTCATGGCTGTTCTGACTCTACTAGCTCCGACGCGTTACGTCTGTTACCGCAACGATCACGTTCTCGCTTTGGCCGCCTCGATCACCTGTAGCTCGTACGCCGCCTCGAGCTCCGGGTAGTCAAGGTAACGCTCGCGCAGCAGTCTGTTGATCTCGCGAGATGGGAAGAAGCGTCGGGCCCATTCAGTTCCCTCGGCCAGTTCCAGGGGCTCGCCGGCCTGGGCCATGACGACCATCTCGTATCGGCGCGAGCCGACCTCGACCTCATCCTGCAACTCCCGGGCAGTCATCTGGACTCGCGTGTGCTGAGACCAGTCGTCAATCGGCACTTGCCAGGTGTCCTCGACGACGCTGCTGATGGTCTGTGTCAGCGCTGCGCGTCTGGCGTCCTGGTCCTGTTCGGGGTCCAGCGGCTCGGGACGCGGGTCAATGTCGAACTCGAGAATCGGCAGCAACCAGGGTTCGTGCCGGTCGCCATGCCGAACGGCGAGGCAACGGTCGCGTCGCATGACGATGAGGAAGATGCGTTCGACCAGATCCGGCTCCGGCAGTTCCTCGGTCCGGTCGCGGTACTGCAGGTACACGTCGTCGACGAGTTTCTCCTGCCGCCAGATCTTGCGGCGCGGCTTGGGGATGTGCTTCATAATCTCGGCGGGATCCATGTCCGTGCCGGGACCGCCGCCGAGAGGGTGTTCGCCAAATGCCATGTCTTCGCTCTTTCGCTCCAGCTTGATCAGTCTGCTGGGACTGCGTCTGTGGTCTCTGCCAGCGCGTGCGGCTCTTCCGAGCTCCACACGTTCCGGCCTCGCTCCCCGGCGCTCAGTCGACCGACGCCGGGGAACGGATTGTGCACGGCGACCAGAAGTGACCGATGCTCAATCGCATCTGCAATCAGCCGCTTCTTGGTCTCCAGGTTGATTAACGGCAATACATCGAATGCCGAGAGCCAGGCGATCCGCTCCAACTGCACCTGGTGTTGAATCATGTCACCCAGATAAACGGCGGACTCGCCGCCATTGGCGATCACCACCGAGGCATGCTCCGCCGTGTGGCCGGGAGTTTCAATCATCGTGATGTCGGACGTGATCTGGGTCTCGCCGTCGATGAACTCGACCTGCCCCGCTGCCTCGACCGGGAGCAGGTTCTCGGGCAAGTATGTCGCGCGCGTGCGCTCGTTGGGATGCATCGCGTCTTCCCATTCGCCGCGCTGAATGTAGTAGCGGGCGTTCGGGAACGTCACGGCCAGCTCGCCATCGCCGTCTTCGATCGTGTTCCATCCGGTGTGGTCGTTGTGCAGGTGGGTGTTGATCACGATGTCGACATCGGCAGGCTGTACGCCGTTGCGAGCCAGGTCCTCGATCAGCTTGCCGTGATCGGGTTCCCAGCCTCGACGCCTCGTCTGCTCGAAGTCCTTGTTGCCCTGGCCGGTCTCAATCAGAACCGTCTTGCCGTCCGACTCCAGCAGCAGGCAGTTGAGGGCCAGCGGGATCTGGTTGAGCTCATTGGTCTCGCCGGTCACGCGTTGCCACATGATCTTGGGAACCAACCCGAAAACGGCCCCGGCGTCGAGCCAGATCACGCCGTCCGACAGCACGCGCACCTCGCGCGAGCCCACCCGATAGATTGGCGTAGCGCTCATGGCGTGACGTTATCACCACAGGCTGGTTGATTCAGTGCGCGCCCGCTGGATGAGGGAATCGCCCAATGTCCGATACATCAACGCTCGATGTCGAGCCGTTTCGTCAGGGCTTTCGAGGGCTGCTGCCCGAGCACCTTGGCGTCCGCCTGGTATCCGTCGAGCCCGACCTGATCGTGGCCGAAATCGACGTCACGCGCGAACTGTGCACCGCACCCGGGTTGATGCATGGCGGGGCGATCATGGCCTTCGCAGACACGCTCGGCGCGGTTGGCACGAGCGCCAACCTTCCGCCCGGCGCCGGCACGACCACGATTGAGTCCAAGACCAACTTCTTCCGCGGCGGCACCGAAGGAACCACGCTACGCGGCGAGTGCCGCCCCATGCACCGCGGGCGCCGCACTCAGGTCTGGCAGACGACCATCCTCAATCCGGAGGGCAAATTCGTCGCCCAGGTCACGCAGACCCAGATGGTGCTCTAACTCCGTTTGAGCCTGGGGCGATACGCTGACCGCTTTCGCATCGATCCGTTAGACAGGAGCAGCACGTGCGCTACCGCAAGATGGGTGGAACCGGCCTTCGCGTCTCCGAACTTTGTCTGGGGACCATGACGTTCGGCTCGAGGACCGAGATGGACGAGGCGCATCGGATTCTCGATACCGCCT
>VXTH01000257.1:0-2397 GCA_009837565.1 Chloroflexota bacterium
TCGACCTGGTCTCCGGCATCCACATCCCTCACATCGTCGTCCTCACCCCCCCCCGCCGTTGTGTGGATTGGTCCTCCGCCGCCTCCACCCGCTCGCGTCCGGCTCTCTCGCTCCACAAGGTCCTGTAGGAGTCCCTACAGCCCTGTTAGTGCAATGGGGTTGCATCGATTCAAGCTCGCGGATGACGACTCGGCCTACAGGAAGTCTAGGCAGGGACGCCCGCCCACGATGCGGAGACAGTTGAGACCAGAGCAGAAGACTCCACGCTGGTGCCCACCCAATCGCGACAGGATGGAGGCGATGGCGTTGTCAACCCTGTAGCGCAAAGAACGGCCGGCCTCCGTGCACGTGCTGCCGCTACGGTTCGGGGTCATGATCTTCGCTCGACCACTCGAGGAGGCAGACGTCATTGACACAGAGCAACGCACCCTGTGAGGCAACCCATCCTTCCGTCCCTGAATCGGCGGTTTCGCGTGCAGCTTCCTTGACGAGGCGGGCGAACTCAGGTTCGGTGATCTGGCCGGCGGCGGGCATGTACCAGGCGAAATGAATCAGCCCACCACAATTGCCGGCGCGCGTGGTCGGCAGCAGGTAGGGGAAGCCGAGTAGTTGGAATGCCGCGTCGACGACACACTGCCGATCACCAGCGACCCGTCCCTGCGACTGGGCATGAGGATCTGGCGCCACGATGAGCGCCATGAAGCATTGCTCGTCCGGGTCGGCGCTGTAGGCGTGCACCGCCTGTTGCACCGCGAACGAGTCCTCGTTGATTCGAATCGATAGCTCTGGCAGCCGCAGGCAGGCTTCGATCAGGCCGATCCGGCCCGCATCAGCTTCGCCCTCCACGGCGGGTCGGATGCGCGCAACGTCCGCCCGCGCTTCGTGTTCGTTGTTCACCCCGCCCCTGCCGAGGCCTCTCCAGATGAGGATGGAGCCGCAGTCGCCACTCAGCGGTACGCCGGTGCCAATCTGGCATGACTGACCCGCAGAGAACTGGTACGGCTCATCTCGATCCGGATCCTGCGCGGCGCTGAGGAACGTAAAGCAGCGGCTCTCGGGCTCGTAGCGGACGAGATCGACGCGGCCCGAGCGGTTGAAGTTCTCCGCGTCGACCCGCAGGCGCATCTCCGGGGCGTCGCAGCCCTCAATCAACGGCGTCCCGCCCTGTCCGGTCGAATGCTCGATCCGCAGCCAGCCGCAATCGCCATCGGTGTCGTTCGTCTGGCTCGTGCCGCCGCTGATCGTTTCGACGTACTCCGTCAGCGTGCAGTCGCCGCCCAGCGTGCGGCCGGGCTCGGGTTCGATCGTGAGCGCCGTGTAACAGGCGCCTGAGCGGCTGGTCACGAGGCGCTCGATCCGCCCGTCGCGCGCGAACGACTGCGCACTGACTGCGATCACCTGGGTCGGTATACCGGCGCAGGCACCGCTCGTCGCCGGCATCGCTTCAGGCTCGTGATTCGTTGGTGTGGCTGCGACGATGAGTTCGCTCTGGTCGAAAGCGAGTTCAAGACCGCGATGAACGAGCCGTTGCCCGCAGTCAGAACCTGAGGCGAATGCCGCGTCGGCGATCCATACCTCCCCTCGCTCGGCCCCGAACACGCCGCCGAGCTGCGCGGTGGAGCTGCGCGGCTCACCGGCCGATATCCGCACTACTGCGCGTGAGAGGGCGACATGTTCGTTGCGCAGGAGCACGTTGACGTCGAAGGGCGGGGCCCGGACCGATTCGACCGCCACACTGCGCAGATCGTCCGTCTGGATCTCAACCAAGCGCAACTCGTAGACGAACGGCGCACCCGGGTTGTCATGAACGTTCACGTGACAGAGGCTCGCCAAGCGGGAGAACAGCTGCCCGGGGAGTTGACGCAGCCGATTGTCCCTGAGATCGATCCCTTGCAGTCGGTCAAGACCGATCAGGTCGTCTCCGTCGATCGTTTCGATGCCCCGACCACTCAAATCGAGCGTCCCATCGATCGAGGCGAGATGTTCGTCCGCCACCTCGGCGCAATCCACGACTCCGTCGATGGCGGCGAGCAATGCCTCCCGAACTTCAGTCGCGCGGGCGCAGATCCCTTCGCTGGAGCCCGCATTGCTTTGGATCGGTTGATCTGACGGTGCCTGCTCGGCGCAAGCCGCAGCCACAAGCAGTGCAACAGCGGCAGCCCCGACCAGCCGGGCATGTCGTCGGCCAATCATGCATTCCACTGTAGGTCTGCTGCCTCAAGGACGTGGGTAGCGGACCAGGTAGGTGGGCCCGCCGATGCGCTGTGGCGGCGTCCCGCGATCGAGAACACGGCGGCAGTCCAGTGGCCTCCCTCGGAGGGCGGGTGACTCGACGCTGGGCGGGTCAAGGTGATTGGCCGCAGCTCGCCATAGAGGACTTCTCGCCTGCTGAAGCGC
>VXTH01000257.1:2407-4690 GCA_009837565.1 Chloroflexota bacterium
TGCTGAAGAGCTGCTGCGGCCGATGGATGGATGTGGCGGGTCGGCCTGACCATGCACTCCGACATGTTCCAGCGGCCGTGTTCAGACCGCTCCAGTCAGGGGGCGTTCGCGCCGTCGGCCTTGCTTACGGCACCAGCCGGTGCGCTAGCCGATCACGCTCGGCGGACGGCGTTGCCGATCCGGCATGTCAGCAGGACGGCGAGTTCGAGAGCGTCGACTGACCCGCTCACTCTGTCTTCGGAGCAGGATCGCGCGCTCCAAGTGTTGGTCCGCGGGCTGCCGTTGCGTCGAGCATGGCCGCCACTGGGAGTTGCGGCCAAGAATTGTCGCCGATCACGATTGGCGAACAGGTGACCGAATCGCTGCTCGATAGCTAACCGACAGCCACGCAACCTGAGGCGGCCTCAGCCTCAGCATTCCCAGACGACCCCGTGCGCCAATTCAGTCCATTGTTCTTCGCCTTCGTCTTCGATCAGTCCGAACTCGCGCACCTCCCCTAAACGCAAGTATCGGTTGCCACTAAGCGGCGTTCTCGCGAATGCCATGACTCGGTACTCGGTCACCCGCAGGTACACAAACTCGTCCAATGGTCGTTCGTGGCCGTACTCGACAACGGCTAGGTGCAGCGATTCGGGCAAGTCTGAGCCCGCGACTGCCCCTTCCGACAAGCCGTGCGGCTTCGCCTGGTGACGGCCGGATCGGTGGTCGACGAATCCTGGATAGAACCAGGAGCAGGATCGCTCAAGATCCACGCCCGGTAGATGCGTCGGGTTCAAGAGCGCAAGGACCGCGCCGTAGCGAACGTCAATCCGTTCGCCGTCGAGTTCGATGTAAAGCGGCGGCGGCAGCGGTCTGTTTTCGCCGATCTCTCCGTCGCATGCGTAGAGCAGGCTCGATTGCGCCTCGTCACAACCAGGCGGGTCGCCCTGAAAGAAGAGGTACAAGGACGCGCCCACATACTCGCCGGACTCCGCTTGCCAGGGGGTACGTCGGTAGAGCGTCACGCCGTTACGGTCGAACCATCGGCGTTCCCAGTCATCACATTCCAGGCCCAACATGCTGCTGGCTTCGCTGAGCGCGGGGGTCGGTTCGGAGGCCGATGTCAGGCCGTGACCCGGCCTGGTCAGCTCGTCGAAATCGCTGGTCGCCTCTTCACCGCAGAGTCCCGCTGTCCGAATCCAGGGCCACAGTTCGATCCAGCTGACTCCTTCACCGCTCAGGTACTCGGGCAACGCGGCGACTTGCCTCAAGCCGACGGCGCGAGCGGCCTCATCTCCGCCAGTGTCCGACTGGCTGTGCCCGGAGCCGTTGCAGCCGACTGCTGCTATGGCGAAGAGCACGGGAACCAACACCAACGTGTTAGCGAGTCTTGGTTGGACCGGGACCATCACTTGACGATAGGGACCTCACCCAAGCCACGATCCAGACCGGCCGCTGCCAGCCTGATAAGGGAAGGCGAGGTGGGCAGCAGCGGCATGAGCCATCCACTCTCGAATTGCTGCAACAGGTGTGGGCGCGGCGAACGACACTTGGTCATGGTCGCTCTAGTGCCGCGTCCGTCGTGGCTGGGTTTCTCGCCGCGTTCTCGGTCATCGGACTTGTCATTCTGATGGTCGTTCCTGTGCCGATCTCTGGGGCGGCGATGCTCGTGCCCTCGCGTTGGCGCGTGATCGCAGCCACGTTCGTCCAGGGTTGTTGGTTCCTCGGCCTCGACAACGTGATCACGTGAATCCACATCGGTTCATGGAATCGGCGGCGGATGATTCCATGCAAGCACTATCGGCGGCAACGCTGCTCTGTCTGGGCCTGGTTCTGATGATGACCTCCTGGATGCTCGTGTTCGGCCCTGGGCTGAAGGCGGGGCTGTTTGCGGGTGCCGGCGCGCCGATGTTGATTGCAGGGGCGGCAACGGACCGGCGCAGAGACACGATGATGGTGTTCGCTGTTGGGATGGCGCTCGGAGTACCTTGGGTCTACATGGCCGAGACCTGCTAGGTGGCGCTCTGAACGGTGGACATGCCTGAATCGGACGGCCGGAGGGCCGGCCCCAATGTCCTCTTGGGAGTCGGGGTCGCGATCGTATTCGTTGGCTATCTCGCTGCCTTTTCGTGACTTGGGCTCGTTGTCCTATCGCTCGTGCCCTTGCCCATATCTGCCGCTGCGATACTTGTGCCATCGCGTGGGCGCGTCACTACTCCTCTGATCGTCTGAGGTTGTTGGGGCTTCATGCTCTATGACCTGCTCACCTGATTCGGCGGTGTCGCCCCGGCATGATTGAGGTTC
>VXTH01000257.1:4700-8784 GCA_009837565.1 Chloroflexota bacterium
ACGCCTCACCGCCGCCCCACAGAGTCACCTCCACCAGCTGCCAGGCACAGAGCGCGCCGACGACGATCCCGATGATGATCACCAGCAAACCGACGCTACGTGAGTGTTTCGACGTGGCGGTCGGTCGCCGCCGGAAGGTGAGCAGTGATGAGATCGCGGCGTATGTAGCTAGCGCGGCCAATCAGAATGCCGCACCAATGAAGCTGTAGGCGAACGGGGCACCTGCCAGAATCAAGAGGCGGTTCTCAGGGAAGAAGACGATGAGCGTATCCAGCACAACCGCGCCTGGACCAGAGAGGTCGTAACCCAGAGACTTGTCCAGCGAGCGTCCGAGGGCGTAGACAAACAGCGCGGCCATCGGTGCCACTGCGATCAACAGCACAGTGCGAAGACGAAGGCAGACGACCTGGCCAAGGATCCGACGGACTAGCGCTAGAAGGTCCATCGACTCACTGTATTGATCGTCGACGAGCAGCAATTCCGACACGCTCGCCCCTGTCCGGTAAGGATTGAGCAGCGCTGGTCCGCAGTCCAGGTGTCGATAGCCGGGGTCTTTTGACCACTCATCGCCACAGTCACTTGACCAGCTGAGCGGCCGGTAGATCGTTGGATACAAGTGTGCCGTTGGGGCGTCACCCGCCTCCTTCTGTTCAAGTAGCGCTCGGTGCGGCGAGAGCCGTTGGCGGTAGCTCTCGCCGTCGACGACGATCTGGTAGCCGGCGTTGGCCAGACGGTCGAGCGCGCTGAGCGCGAGGGTCTGGCGCACAGAGCGCTGTTCTACCCGGCCGAGAGAGCCCCAGTTACCGCCTACGCCTCGCGAACGTACCCGCTGGAGCACGATCCAGCAGGCGCAGCGGCAAGGCCCGCCGATGCAGGCGTCCGCTCGACTGCTGATCTCGAAACGTGCGTCAGTCCTGTAGCAGAGAGGGCGGGATGCGGAACATTGGTTCCGGCGTCTCCGGCCGGTCGTCAAGCGGCTGCCCGGCCTGGCCGAGCACCCGGACCGGCTTGAACCCTGCCCAACTGAGCCCGGATGGAATTCCCTACAGTGGCGTTGCAAGGCGACAGCCGCCACCTTCCGTCCGCCTTGCAGCGAGGCAGGCACCCGAGCGACCGCAGACACCCGGTCGGCTGCACCGGCGCGGGAACGAAGAGACCGCCCACACGCATGCCGTTCCCGCGCCCTGCCCACAGCACAGGCGTCAACCGCCGCCCAGGACAGTTACCAAGCACGGTCTCCGTGCGGCGACTGCGCCCGAGCAAGCGCTCGACGAAGCGGTCGGTTCGCACCGCCGCCCGCGGGACACCTGATCCTGACGGTCCCCTCGAAGCCTCATCTCGCGGCCGCGCCTCGCCCGCCAGCGCGCATTGCGGGACAGTCAGTCGCTATAGAACCCGAGCGGCGCCTAGCGATGCGCCAGAGCTGCACGCACGGCCGTCAGACTCGGCGGCCAGCAGTAGACCGCACCGGTGGTCAAGATCCCGCACAGGTGCGCATAGCCGGCGTCCAGTGCGGTGAAGCTGGCCTGCTGCACCTCCTCGGGCGGATCGCCGAGTTCGCCCCAGCAGGCGAGCCTCCCGTCAGCGCCCCGCGCACAGCCGTGATCGTCACCCGCGGCGAGCGCCTCGTAGACTCCGGTCGGCGGACTCGCCTGACCCCAGCTGTGGTCGCCCCAACAGCGGATCGCGTCGTCCCTGCGGATCGCGCAGGTGTGGTCTTCGCCCGCCTCGACCTCCAGCCAGGTGCCGCCGGTCGGGCTTGACTGTCCGTGGCGGTTCCAGCCGAAGCAGATGATGCGGCCGTCCTCGCGCAGAGCGCAGATGTGATCCTCGCCCGCGCTGACCTGGAAGAAGCGGCCCTCCGGCTCGGCGGCGCCGACGAACTTGCCACCGCCCCAGCAGGGCAGCCCGCCGTCCAGATCGATCGCGCAGCTGTGCGTGTCGCCGGCGCTGACCGACATGTAACGGCCCGCAGGCGCGTCCAGCTGACCGTGCCGGTTCGAGCCCCAGCAGCGGATCGCCCACCCGCGGTCGACGACGCAGGAGTGTTCGCCGCTGGCGCTGACATGTCGGGCGCCGGGCGAGGGCTCGGCGTCCGGCTGCGCTTGCGAGAGCGCAAGGAAAGCGGCCATCAACGCCAGCCAGAGATACGCCGTCCACGGCATCGCCAATCAGTTCTCCGTCCGTTGAGACCGGCCGTGTAGCTCAACCCAGATGTCGCCCTCGCTGCGCGGTTCGCACTGCTGCCGGGTGCTAGGTGGCGGATGCCGGGCGGCGGAATGGGGCGCGAGGTCATCGTCGGTCCCATCCGGCGAGCCTTCCCCTGACCGCTCGAGCGAATGCGGGTCGGCTGCGCCGGGCCGTCTGCCTGGACGCGGGCGCTCCCGGTGCGGACGGACCCTGCCGCGCTCAGAGCACGGCGCGCAGCCGCTTCAGCGCACGCAGCCTGATCTTGCCACGCTCATTCGCCAGCCGAGCCGCGATCCTGATCGTCTCGCCCGTGGCCGGGTTGCGCCCCATCCGCTCCGCGCGCGCGGGCTGCGTCGCGACCTCCGCCTTGATTAGGCCGGCCAACGCCACGGCACCCGGTCCGCCCGGTGACAGGTCCTCCAGGATCACCTCGGCCAGCGCCTCCAGCATCCGGTCCACGTCTCGCGCCGCCAACCCCCCGCGCTGCGCTACCGCCCGCGTCAGCTCGGTCTTCGTCCTGGCTCTCGGTTCGTTCATCGGCCATCCTTCCCGGACTGCCGCGTCAGCCTACACGCCACTGGGTCCGGGCCGCCCTGGCGGTGTGCATAGCAGGGATAGCCGGTGCCGTCGGCCTGCCAGCGTCGAACCGGCCCCTTGACGTTGCCGGTCCAGACGGATGCGAACGGACGCGCCGCTGCGCGCGGCGCAACGCCCCAACCCAGCGCCCCCGCCCGGCTCAGCCTCTCCAGTGATCAGCCTGCAGAAGACGCGGCGGGGAGCGACCGCGGACTGCTGTTGCTCCGCCCCTTGTCCGGCATCCACATCGTCCACCACGCCCCCAACGTATCCGTCATCAGACCCCCCTTATGACGCGGCCCTCGACCGTCTCCACTCGCTTGCGAAGGGACGCCGGTTCGACCCGCAACTCGTCCGCCGCTCGCTGCCCGTCCTCCCCAGGCTCCTGTAGCGAGCCTCCTCCCCACCCCTCGGCATCTTCGCGATCGCCGCCAAGGCCTTCCCTCAACAAGCAGCGGGTCAGTTCCGACCTCGATCGTTACGGCGTTCCCCGCTCGACCAAAGCACCTCGGCCCGTCGTTCCTCGAACTCGCGCTGCATCTGCCGCCCGAGTTCCTCTTCCTCGCCGTAGCGCCCCAGGGTCACGACGCGCGCAGCCCAGTGCAAGGGCTCGGTCCACACACGTTGGCGGCGCAGCTCCCGCAGCCGGTGCTCGCGGAGTTGCAGCTCAGTGTCCCGCCGCACGCCGTCCCAGGGGGAGTCGTCCGGGGGCAGGGTCAGGCACCGGTCGTCGATCAGCTGGACCTCCAAGCGCAGCAGGCGCTCAGTCGCCCCCAGCCAGGCCAGGGTGTGGGGCGGATCGTCAAGCGCGCGCAAGGCCCGCCGCCACTCGGCCACCACCGGCAGCGCCTCGCCGAACACCTCGTCGTCGTCGGGCCAGGGCTCGACCGTGACCAACTCTGGATGGGTGCGAGGAGGGGCACCGCCCCCGTCCTCCGCGGCCGAGCCCCGTCGAAAGCCCAGCCGCCGCTCCAGGTTGCGGATGTCCTCCTCCGCCTTCCCCAAGTCGGCGTCGGTGAACTCGGTCCACTCCTTGAACTCCCCCTCCAGCGTGTCGAGGCGCTGCGCAAGTTGCTCCACCATGCCGTCTGCCGTCTGCTCCCGAGGTCGAGGTGCAGGGGGCCCTTGTACCCCGGACTCCAGTTGCTGCTGCTCGGTATGCCGACGGTCGCGTTCGTACAAGAGCGCCTCGGTCATCTTGCGACTCAGGTGCCGGTCCGCCAGGGTCCGACGGATGGTGCGCTCACTCAAGCCCAGCCGCACGGCCGCCGCATCCCGGCCCTCCCGCTCCACCAGGTCCTGTAGGAGTGCCCAGAGC
>VXTH01000141.1:0-4805 GCA_009837565.1 Chloroflexota bacterium
CCTACAAAGTGATGTTTCCCGGCCCGACTGGGACCAACGCGGTCGAAGCGGCGCTCAAGCTCGTTCGCAAGGTGACCGGCCGACAAGACATCGTCTCGTTCACTAACGCCTTTCATGGCATGACGCTCGGCGCGCTGGCTCTCAGCGGCAACGTCGTCAAGCGCGAATCCGCTGGTATCCCGCTGCAGCATCAGCTCACCGCGCCGTATGACGGAGAACTCGGCGTCGACGTCGACACCGTTTCCGTGCTGGACGCAATGCTGGCGGATTCCCCAAACTCCGTCGCCGGCGTGATCGTCGAGACCGTCCAGGGCGAAGGCGGCCTGCACAGCGCCGACTTCGGTTGGCTGCGGCGCCTGTCGGAATGCTGCAAGCGGCACGATGTGTTGCTGATCGTCGACGATATCCAGGCCGGCTGCGGCCGCACCGGCACCTTCTTTTCCTTCGAGCCGGCCTCAATCGAGCCCGACGTGATCTGTCTCTCGAAGTCGATCTCCGGCAGCGGCCTGCCGATGTCGCTCACGTTGATTCGTCCTGATCTCGACATCTGGTCCCCGGGCGAACACAACGGCACCTTCCGCGGAAACAACGCGGCGTTCGTTACCGCAACCGAGGCGCTGAGCTGGTGGGTCGATGACTCGCTCACGAACGACGTACATCGCAAGTCGGAGATGATCCGGGCAGAGCTTGAATCAATCGCAACAGAGCACGAATCGATGCGAGCGACTGTTCGCGGACGTGGATTCCTGCAGGGTCTCCACACGCCGATCGCCGGCCTGGCGTCGCAAATTTGCGCAGCGGCCTTCGAACGCGGCCTGTTGATGGAAACGTCGGGCGGCGCAGCCTCGGACGTGGTCAAGCTGATGCCACCGCTCACGATAGAAGACACGCAACTCGAGAACGGTCTGGCCATCCTGCGCGCCAGCGTTGAGGCCGCCGCCCCTTAGGCCGGCGTAAGAGTCAGTCTGCCCTCGCTGTTGGCCTCGATGTCGGACCACTCGATGTAGAGCGGGAAGTACTCCATATCGAGCCACTTGTGGATGTGGTCGTTGTAGTGCAGGCTGTCGGGGCGGCCTGAGTTGCCCGGCGGCAGCACGATTCGTGCTCCGTTGAGACTGGACAGATCGAAGATCTGGCGGTAGCTCACCCCGTGGTCGGCAGGTTGATTGATCAATCCCGTCGCGTTGTTCGGCGTATTGCCGTCGCCACCCTTGGGGAAGTCGCCGACATTGAATCGAGCCGCGCGCTCCGGATCGCGGCCCAGGTTGTGCCGCCAGGTCACGGGATGCACATCGCCGAATTTCCACTGGCTACGATCGCTGCCGTGGCGCTCACTGAGTACCGAGGCAGTCGTCGCTAGCGCCTCGCCAATGACATCGTCCCATGACTTGCCGGCAGGCAAGGTCAGCACGCTGTCGTCCTCGAGTTGCTCGTGCAGGATGCGCATCTCTTCGTAGGAGCTCGCCGCCAGCCGTGACGGGGAATCAAAGAACGGGCGCACGGTCAGACCGATGAGCTGCTCACAAAACTCGTAGTAGGCCAGGGCGGATGCCGAATCGACGGACATGTGTCCATCCCACCCGGCGATCATCGACTGCAAGTCTGCGGCTGCGCCGGCAGTGACCTTCGCTTGACCAACGCGCTCGGCGATGAAGCGGGCGTGGAGGCTGGTCTGATCGGACTGGACTTCGGGCATATCCTCCGGCGACCAGTCGTCGCGACCCTGCAGCAGCTGGCGCAAGCGGTCGGCGCGGTAGGGAGTCTGGCTGAAGCTGAGGTAGTACGGGTAGTCGTCGGTCGTTGTGCGATTGTTGGCCGTAATGATCACGCCGTTGGCGGGATTCAGATCCTGCGGCAGCTCGTCGGCAGGAACATCGCCGTCCCACTCATGTTCGCCGTCCCAGCCGCTGACCGGCGTGAGCTTCACGTCACGAATCGGAATCCGGCCGGTGTATTGGTAGCCAATGTCTCCTTGCTGGTCGGCGAAGCAGAAATTGCCCGAGATTGAGTCATAGCGGCGGAAGCCATGGCGCGCGTCGTGGATGTTGTCCGCGGTGAAGATGGTCATCATCCCGTCGAAGTCATGGCAGGGGTCAGACAGTCCGAACCGAGCCGTCAGCACCTCATCATCGGCTTCCGGATCGCCGTGGACGACGGGTCCGTGCCGCGTCGACCAGACGGTCTGGGTGACCGATTCTTCATTGCGGATCTCGATCACTTCCTCGCGCCGTTGCAGCGGTTCGCTCCCGCTGAGCCATTCGGCCTCGGGACCCGACCCGTTGCGCACGATCCGTTCGCGGTAGACGTCCCAGCGGTCGCCCTGGGCGTGCGTCATCGTCCAGCCGATCTGCGTGTTGTGCCCGTAGTAGACCGGTCCCGGATAGCCGGGGCTGCAGGGTCCGGCTACGGTGAACTCGGGACACTGCATGTGCATGACATACCACTGCGGCGGAACGCTGAACGCCAGGTGCGGGTCGCCCACGACGAGCGGTTTGCCACTGGAGGTATGCGCGCCATCGATCACCCAGCAGTTTGAGCCGTCGAGGCCTCCGCGCCGGGTTCCGGGCTCCGACTCGAGGTCGGCGAGCGCGCCGGCGAACGCGTGTGCCCCGTTCGTCCAGGAGGCGCCGGCCGGTGCAATCAGTGCAGAGTCCGCAGGCACATCAGGTATCAACGCCTGCAGCGCGTCGATCCCCAGCCGCGACGCGACCTCGCCGTTGCCGATCTTGGTCGCCCAGTGGACATTGGCCGAGACCATTTTCAGAATCGCCAGGGAGTCGACCGGCGACCAGGGCTGCATCTCGTGACCCAACAGACCGAACTCGACCGGCGCCGGTCCGGCCGCGATTGCCGCATTGATCCCGTCGGCGTAGGCCTGCAGGATCATTCGCGCCTCGTCCGACTGTTCTTCCCACTCGCGAGCCGCGTCGCGGCCAAATCCCAACGTACGGTTCATCTTGTCGATACGAAGGAGGCCCTTGTTCAACAGCGACGCGGCGCGTCCATGGGCCATGTGCCGATACAGCTCGAGCTGCCAACCGCGATCCTGGCCGAGACAGAACCCCTGCGCGAAGAACGCGTCGCGCGCCGATTGTGCCTCGACGTGGGGGACGCCCCAGCGGTCGCGCACGATCCGGGTCGGCGACTCAAGGCCCGCCGCACGAAGTTCGCCATCGATTTGAGGGAGTACTGCCTGTTCAGCCATCTGTCACGCTCCGTCACCATGGGTCGGTTGTCGACAGGCATGGTAGACCCGCATAGCGGAATCACATCCCATGACGACCGACGAGTGTTCGAGTTCGGGACGGGACTCAGTTTGCACTTATGTCACCTTTAGTTTCGCCGTTATGCTCAGTAGGAATCGAATCTATGGAATTGATTGATAGGAGGCGGCATGAACCGCTTGGGCAAATCTCATCTGCTGACATTGCTTGTCGGCCTGATCATCGGTGCGGTCGCCCTGGGCGCCATCCAGGCGGCAATGCACTCGTCCACCGATGTCCGCGTTGGCGTCAAGAGACTCGCCGATGGCAGAGTTGAGGTCAAAGTTCAGCAACTTGACGACGAACAGGGGTGGAACGATCTGGAGCTGCCCCCGGCCAGATTCCTCGAACTGAATGTGCCCGTCGACGCCTGGCGTTACACGAACCCGATCCCCGTCTCGGTCGCCGAAGAAGAGGCTGAAGTCATCATCCTGCGCGAGCCGCCGCTGATGTGCGTGCTCGGTCACGGGTATCCCGAGGATGACCGATTCTGGCGCTGGACGCTCGCCGGCTCAGGCGTGGCCGCCTATCAGTACGGTGTGCAGATTGTCCGCTACGGCGCGCTCGACAGCGACGAACACGCGGCCGACCTGCGCGATTGCATCAGCCGAGGTCCAATCACAATAGCGACGTCGTTGCCCTACGCCGACGACCTGCGCGAGCCGCTCGCCGAAGCCCAGGCCGCCGGCATCCAGGTCGTCACCTTCATCTCCGGCGCCGAAGACGCAGACAGCGTGGGCTCGCTTATGCACATCGGTCTGGATGACTTCGCCGGCGGCGTCAAAGCCGGCGAACATTTCGTCGCAGCCGAGGTGAGCGGCACAGTGCTCTGCGTAATCCATGAGACCGACAACGTTGGACTCGAGGATCGGTGTAACGGTCTCGAAGCCACCTACGGTGCCGGTCACGTCGAACGGATCTGGGTCGACCTGACTCGTGTGTCGCCCGACGATGAGGTCCACGGGGAACACACGACACCTGAGCACGTCCAGGTGCTGCTCGCTGAGCGGATCGCGGCCGGCGGAGTCGGCGCCATTCTGACCCTGAACCATGACACCGGGATTGCAGCGCTCGGCGCAGTTGCAGAGTCGGACGCTGCAATCGCGCTGGGGAGCTTCGGCTTCAGCGACGAGCTGGCCGACGCCGTCCGTGACGGCGAGATGCTGTTCCTGGTCTGGGACCACCCAGTGGCGCAGGGCTACCTGGCGGTCTCAGCCATGGCGCTGGCCTACACGCTCGAGTTGAGCGATCTCAACGCCGAGGTATTCCTCAATGGCGCGCAAATCCTGATCGAGCCAACACTGGCCGACCAGGAGCGGGCAGAGAACCTGAAATCGATGTTCGCCGGCCCACCACCGACGCCGCAAACTGAGGATGACGAGTAACGAGTAAGACACGACGTCCTCGAGCGCCCGACGGCCAGGTGCCCGGCCGGGCCTCTGGCGCAACCCGAAGCGGGGCGGGTAAGGGGGGTAAGCCGCGCGGGGCCATTAAGACAGGGCGAAAAAAGGGCACCAGGGAGGAACCCGGGGGGTGGGGGGG
>VXTH01000141.1:4815-8771 GCA_009837565.1 Chloroflexota bacterium
TTCTCACACCCCGTCCTCGCGCGCCCGCCGGCCCGGTGCCGGGCGGGGCCTCGGGCTCAACCCGACGCGGGGGTGACCTGCTTTATCAGCCGCGCTTCGCAATTCAGACTGGGCAAACTGCGGACACCTGTGAGCAACGCTGTCTGTGGCGAGGATGTCGACATGAGATACATCATCTACGGCGCCGGGGGGATTGGCGGCGGTATCGGCGCGTTGTTGCAACTCGCCGGTTGCGATGTCGTATTGATCGCTCGTGGAGCCCATCTGGACGCCATGCAGCAGGATGGACTGTTGATCCGTCGACCGAGCGGCGAACAGCGAGTCGCCGTCACCGCCGTCGGGCATCCATCAGAGCTGACCTTCGGTGACGAGGACGTCGTCATCCTGACGATGAAGGGGCAAGACACCGCCGGCGCCCTGGACGACCTCGAACGCTGCGCCGGGCCAGAGCTGCCCATCGTCTGCGGACAGAACGGTGTTGGCAACGAACGCAGCGTCGCCCGGCGTTTTCTCAACGCATACGGGATGCTCGTGGTCATGCCGGCGACGTTCCTGGTAGCCGGCGAAATCGCGCTGTTCGGCGAACCCAGAGCGGGGCTACTGGACAGCGGACGATTCCCACGCGGTGTGGACGAGACCGTGACGCAGTTGTGCGCCGATCTCTCACGCGCCGGCTTCAACGCCCAGGCTGACGCCGATGTGATGAGGCTGAAGCACGGCAAACTGCTCGACAACCTGGGCAACGCGGTCGGCGCGCTCTGCGGCGAAACGGCGTTGCGCTCGGCCGGCGACGAGGTCCGAGCGTTCATGCGGCGCATGCGCGAGGAAGCGATCGCGTGCTACGACGCTGCGCAGATTGACTACGCGCCGCGCGCCGAAGTCGGCGAACGGCGAGCGGCGACATTCAGTTCAGGTGAGATCCCAGGCGTCGAGCGCGGCGGCAGCTCCACCTGGCAATCCTTCCGGCGAGGCGTACCGGCGATCGAGACCGACTGGCTCAACGGCGAGATCGTGCTGCTGGGGCTGGAGCACGACGTCCCCACGCCGGCGAATCGCGCCCTCCAGTTGATGGCGAAGCGGGCGCTCAGGTCGGGCTTGAGTGTCGGCTCGGTGGCGATCGGCGACATCGTCGCGCTGGAGGAGCAGCTGGCCGCGGGATAAGGGATTCCTATCCGGCCAACCCCTCAATCACGCGCGCGTTCGGCAAGCGGGCCAGGTCATCCGCACTGACTCCGACCTTCAGTGAGCGGCTGCCGCCACCCAACCACATGACCTCATGGCCGCTGATCCTGGAATCGATCAGAATCGGAATCTCCGGCGGCAGATCGAATGGAGTGACGCCTCCGGAGAGCATGCCGGTTACGCGCTCTGTCTCCTCGAATGACGCGAACGAGCATTTACGCACACCCATCTCCTTGCGCACCGTTCGGTTCACGTCCAGCCGATTATTGGCCAGCACCAGGCATGCCGCGTAGCTCTTCGGCTCCTTCTTCGAGGCGACCAGAATCGTGTTGACCGACGCCTCGGGCGAGATCCCGAACACCTCGCAAAAGACGGCCGTGTCGGCCTGGTCGGGCCGGCAGACGATGGTGTCGTAGGCAATCTCGTGTCTGGCAAGAAAGTCGCGAACGCGAGCCTCGATCACTTCAGATTCAGTCATTTGACTTCCGCGTGTGCAATACCGCTTCCAAGCGGCTATATTACCCGCACCCGAATGGTCGAAGTCGGACGGCAGTCCTTACCTCGATTGATGTCAGGATGCAAGGAGCGACAAATGACAGAGCGCAATTACTGGAAGCGGATGCAGCGCAAGCGCTTGAGCCGACGCTCACTGATGAGTGCATCGGCACGAGCCGGAGTGGGGGCCGCCGGTCTGGCGCTGGTTGGCTGTGGCGACGATGATGATGATGGCCAGCAGGCCGCCGCGCAGGTCCAGCAGCAGCAACAGCAGGACCAGCCTCAGGCTCAGGCGCAGCAGCAACAGGCGCAGCAGCAGCAGACCGCGGCTCAGCAACAGGCGCAGCAGGCCGCCGCTCAACAGGCCACGACGCAGCAGGAGACAGAGGAGGAGGAAGCCGTTGCGCTGCTTCCTGGCCAGCTGACCGCGGAAGAAGAGGCGATGTCGCTGACGCCGGAGGAAGAGTGGCGGCTGCGGTATCACTGGAGCAAACTGCAGAACCTCCCTGGTCAGGCCGATGGACCCAAGTACGGTGGCACCTGGACACTCGCCCACCTTCCAGCCGCGAACTGGAACGTGCTCGGGCCGAACGCGAACCTGATGGCGGCGTTTGCGCCCATGTTCTACAGCCAGCTCGTCGTCTTCCCCATGGACGACTGGGCGAACGCGCACTATTACCTCAACGAGGGTGATCTCGCCTCCGGTTGGGAAGTGCCCGACGACACGACGGTCGTCTTCCAGATCCAGGACGGCGTCAAGTGGCAGGACAAGCCGCCAGTCAACGGCCGAGACCTGACGGCAGAGGACGTGAAAATCGCGTACGACGCGCTCCGCGACGGCTCATTCCTGGCCCCTGGATCGGATGATCCGCCAGTCCCGGTGCAGGCATCGTCCTACACCGCGGTCAAGGACATCGATTTCGACAACGCCTCGAACACGGTTCGCTTCAACCTGCTTGAGCCAGCCGCGTATTTGTTCAACAACATGATGAACCCGTTCCACGTTGTCGCGGCGCCGGAGTTCATCACCGACGACTACACCGTGCTTGACGACTGGCGCAACACCGTCGGCACCGGACCCTACGTGCTTGACTTCGTCGAGCAGGGCAAGGAATGGAAGGCGACCAAGCACCCCGATTACTTCAAGAAGGACCCACGCACCGGCATGCAGCTGCCGTTCATGGACGCGCTGCACGGGCCGGACTTCATCGCGCAGCGAGAGTCCGAGTGGGCCGCCTGGGAAACCGGCGTCATCGACCGGATGACGATGAACGACACGTTCGATGTCGAGCGCGCTTTCGAGACCCAGCCGGACACCACAATCCAGGTCACGGCGCCTCCTCCAGGCTGGCAGCCGTACATGACCTTCCTGGACCTCAACGCCGCGCCATTCAACGACATTCGTGTCCGCCAGGCGCTGGCGCTAGGCCTCGACCGGACCGAGCAGAAGGAAGGCGTCTACAACGGTCTGGCCGCTGCCGGTTATGGCCAGAACTGGACCTTCTTCCGCGACGACGACTCGCCCTGGGGTTTCCGCGAGTGGCCCTGGACGCCCGCCGAGCTCGGCGAATTCGGCGAATTCAATGCTGCCAAAGGGCGCCAGTTGCTCGACGCGGCCGGCTTCAACGAGGACAACCCTCTCGAGTTCCAGTCCACCTTCCACTCGGTGCCCGGACCCTATCTGAACCTGTTCCTGTTGGTCGTTGACCAGTGGCGCAAGAACCTCGGCGTCGGCGTGGAGCACTTCCAGATTGACATCGAAAGCTGGATCGCACGACTGGTGACTCGCGAGTTCGAGGACACGCTGTTCACCTGGTTGATCGGCGCCGAGATGGACGCCGACGGCCTGGCCTACGGCAAGCTGCACACCGATAGCCCGGGCAACTTCTACGGCATCTCCGAGCCGGACGTTGACGAGTGGTGCATCCAGCAGCGCCAGGAGTTGGATGTCGACAAGCGCTCGGAAATTCTCGAGAAGATCCGTGTGCGCGAGCTTGAGAACATGTGGCGAATCTTCGCGGTCAACCCGTATCGCATCGCTGCCAGGCGCGGCTACCTGTTCAACGAGATCGACACCTACAACGCCTGGAACCCAGGCTGGGGCGCCACCAACACGGAGCGCATCTGGAAGAACCTGTAAACCCGAGCAAGTGGCCCGTACGAGCCCAGAGCGCGGGGCGTCCGCGGACCAGCTTGAACGCCGGTCCAGGTCTCGGAGGATGCGATGAGCGGCTATCTCGTTCGCCGTCTGATCGGTGTCGTCGTTGGCATCTTCATCC
>VXTH01000003.1:0-8754 GCA_009837565.1 Chloroflexota bacterium
GGTCATCAGCGGCGCGAGCGGCATGTAGGACAGGCAGTTGACGCCCTTGGGGATCCGATCCAGCGTGTCGAGGAACTCTGGGAACGTGACCCAATCCCAGATCATCCCTTCCTTCATCGAGTCAAAGGGAATCGCCTCGGTTCGCGACATCGTCAGCATCGCGCGGTCGCGTTCCTCGATCCGCACCGGCGCAAAGCCAAACCCACAGTTGCCCAGCACGACGGAGGTGACGCCGTGCCAGCCCGAAATCGTGCAGTACGGGTCCCACTGGATCTGGGCGTCGTAGTGCGTGTGCAGGTCAACGAAGCCAGGCGCGACAATCAGGCCGTCGGCGTCCAACACCTGGTCGGCGTCGATGGCGTCCATCTTGCCGCCGATCTGCGCGACCACACCGTCCTTGATCCCAACATCGGCGACAAATCGGGGAACACTGGTCCCGTCAACAACCGTCCCACCCCGAATCAGAACATCGAACTTCGCCATCAGAATCTCCAACCGACCAAGATCTCGCGCATACGCGCAACCTGCGGTTGCTCGGAGGATAAGGAAATCAGATCGCCGTCGTCGTCAAACGAAATCCGCCATTCCCGCTTGCGCTGGAGTGACGGAATGTGAGTTTGGTGGAGAGTTAGCGTGTGGAGGCTAAGTCGAATCCTGGCGCCTCGGCAGGCCTCTGCTACGAGCGTCCCCTATAGTACTCAGCATGAAGCAGTGTGTGCTTGGAGGAGCTGAACCGCGGGCTGTTGCCCGCGGAGTGCTCGTGGCCTGATCGGCGGCCGCCTCCCACATCGTGCTGGTGAGCAATAGCGGCCACGTCAACGCACCCGTTCAATCCCTGCTCTGACCACTGGAGTTTCCCGTTATGGCTGACCGAGTCCGAATCTTTGATACCACCCTGCGCGACGGCGAACAGGCCGCCGGCGTCTCATTCTCCGCCGAGGAGAAGCTGCAGATCGCCAAGCTGCTCGAGCGCATGGGCGTCGATTGCATCGAGGCCGGCTTCGCCGCCGCCTCGCCGGCAGACTTCGACGCCGTCAATCGCATCGCCCGCGAAGTGCGCGGGACCCAGATCGCGACGCTCTGCCGCGCCGTGCCCAACGACGTCGACCAGGGTTGGGAAGCGATCCGCGACGCGGAGAATCCGCGCATCCACGTCTTCCTCTCCTCCTCCGACATCCATATCGCACACCAGTTGCGCAAGGACCGTGAATCGGTGTTGCAGCAGGCCCGCGAAATGGTCGCGCGAGCCAAGCAGTACACGAGTGACGTTGAGTTCTCGCCGATGGATGCGACGCGCTCGGACGTCGACTTCGTCCGCCGCATGCTGCGCGAGGTGATCGAGGCCGGCGCGACCACGATCAACATCCCCGACACCGTCGGCTACGCGATTCCCGACGAGTTCGCCCGCTTCATCACCGGCATCCTCGAGGACGTGCCGGGCGCCGACAACGTCGTCGTCTCGGTGCATTGCCACAACGACCTCGGACTCTCGACCGCCAACTCGCTGGCCGCCGTGCGCGCCGGCGCGCGTCAGGTCGAATGCACGATCAATGGTCTGGGCGAGCGCGCCGGCAACACCTCGCTCGAGGAGACCGTGATGTCGATCCGCACGCGCGCCGACCACCTGGGCGTCGAGATCGGTGTCGATCCGCAATACCTGGTGCCGGCCTCACGCATGGTCCAGGAGTTCGCCGGGATGCACGTCCAGCCGAATAAGGCGATCGTCGGGCTGAACGCGTTTCGCCACCAGTCCGGCATCCACCAGGACGGCGTGGTCAAGATGCGCGAGACCTACGAGATCATGGACCCCAAGGAGGTCGGCTGGGTCGAGGGCTCGCAGTTCGTGCTCTCAAAGCTCTCCGGACGGGCGGGATTCCGTTCGCGACTGGAGGACCTGGGCTATGAACTGGACGCCGACGAGTTGAAGGCGGCGTTCGATCGCTTCCAGCAGCTCGCCGACCGCAAGACCGTGGTCGACGACCGCGACCTCGAGGCGATCGTCATGGACCGGCTCGGCCAACCGACCGAGGGCTGGCAGCTCGTATCGATTGACATCTCCGCCGGCACGACGGCCACCCCCTCGGCGACGGTGACGCTGCGATCGCCGGACGACGAAGAGTGCTCCGGCGCCAAGACCGGTACCGGTCCGGTGGATGCGATCTACCAGACGATCCGAGAACTGACCGGCGTTGCCGACGAGCTCGAGGAATACAGCGTGACGAGCATCACCGAGGGCCTTGACGCCCAGGGCGATGTCACGATTCGCATCAACATCGATGGCGCCACGCACACGGGTCGAGCTGCCGACCAGGACATCCTGGTCGCGTCCGCTCGGGCATACATCAACGCGATCAACCGTCACGTCAGCGGCCAGACCGGCGCGACCGCCGCTGCGACGCAGGAGCGGACGCCGTAGCTCTCAAACACCCGACCGCAGAATCGACCGCTGAGGAGTAACCCATGGCCGGACGTACTGTTGCTCAGAAAATCTGGGACGAGCACCTGATCCGCAGCGTGGAGGGCCAGCCCGACCTGCTCTACATCGACCTGCACCTCGTGCATGAGGTGACCTCGCCACAGGCGTTTGAAGGTCTCCGCCTGAGCGGTCGGAGCGTGCGCCGCCCCGACTTGACGCTCGCCACACAGGACCACAATGTCCCGACCGACACGAGGATCGAGCCGTACGCCGACCCGCTCTCTCAACAGCAGGTTGAGTCGCTGCGCGCGAACTGCGAAGAGTTTGGCGTGCCGCTCTACGACACGCTCGACCCGCGCCAGGGGATTGTTCATATCATCGGCCCTGAGCAGGGACTGACCCAGCCCGGGCTGACGATCGTCTGCGGCGACAGCCACACCTCAACCCACGGAGCACTCGGCGCGCTGGCCTTCGGCATCGGCACCTCCGAGGTTGAGCATGTGCTCGCCACGCAGACGCTGCCGCAGGCGCCGCTCAAGCAGATGTCGGTTGAGGTCACGGGCGAGTTGCCCGAGGGTTGCTCGGCCAAGGACGTAATCCTCACGATCCTCAACACGATCGGCACCGGTGGCGGTGTCGGACACGTGATCGAGTACCGAGGCGACGTGATCCGCAGTCTGTCCATGGACGGTCGGATGACGGTCTGCAACATGACCATCGAGGGCGGCGCCCGCGCCGGACTGGTCGCGCCGGACGAAACGACGATCGGCTACGTCAAGGGTCGACCGCACGCGCCGACCGGCGACGCCTGGGACGAGGCAGTCGAGCGGTGGAATGAACTGGTCACCGATGACGACGCGGTCTTCGACAAGGAAGTCGTAATCGACGGCACCGAGATCGCACCATTCGTCACCTGGGGAACCAATCCGGCTCAGAGCGCGCCAGTGACGGGATCGATTCCCGAGCCCGCCAGCCTGGCGACGGCGTCGGCGCAGGAGTCGGCGGAGCGGGCGCTGACCTACCAGGGCCTGACCGCAGGCACTGCGATCTCAGACATCGCCATTGACCGCGTCTTCATCGGCTCTTGCACCAACGGCCGAATTGAAGATCTGCGCGCGGCCGCCGCTGCGATCAGTGGGGGACACGTCGCAGACGGCGTCAATGCGATGGTCGTGCCGGGCTCGGGGCTGGTGAAGGTCCAGGCCGAAGAAGAAGGTCTCGCGGATATCTTCCGCGACGCCGGCTTCGAATGGCGGGACGCAGGCTGCTCGATGTGCCTGGGCATGAACCCCGACATCCTCAGCCCTCAGGAACGCTGCGCCTCAACCAGCAACCGAAACTTCGAGGGTCGGCAAGGCCCCGGAGGCCGGACACACCTGGTCAGCCCGGCCATGGCCGCCGCCGCCGCGGTCGCCGGCCACTTCGTCGACGTGCGTAGCCGCTAGTCACGAATATCAGCGCCAGAGGGCGAGTTCTTCGTCTCGTTCCTCGGTGACGGTTCGCACATCGGGGCCGAAGACCATCGTGTAGGGCCGGTCGGCTCGGTACTGGGGCCAGCCAGGCAGGGCGTTCGTGGTCGGATTTCCGCTGCGAGCGAAGTTGATCCAGGCGTCCATCATGAAGCCGCTGAGCTGGTCGACCTGTGGATCGTCGCCGACGAAGTCGCGCATCAAGTCGTTCGTTCCCCAGATCAGGGGCACGTCGAGCGCATGCGGCGACTCCAGTCGTCCCTCGAACATGGGCGACCGCTGTTCCACCAGATACGAGTATGTCCCACCCGCGGCGCGCTCCCGCGCATCAAGTAGTCGTCGAGTTGAGCCTCGGTACTGCCGATCGGTCATCACCGCGTTGTAGATCGCCAGGGGGTCGGTGTTCTCTCCGCGCTGGATGCGAAGCAACTGGCAGGTCTCGTAGCACTCGCCGGCGCGTTCGCTGCCGCCGACCAGGGGCGCCAACAACTCCAGTGCGCGTTCCTCGTTCATGTCGTCTAGCCCGGACATTGCCGACAGCAACGTGAACTCATTGCGCATCGTCCCGGCGAGCAGATCAACGTTGCCACCGCGACCCTCGTTCACGGCGTCGATCGGCATGGCGTCGAGGAAATCGTCCTCGATCACGGCATTGAACAGCCCATGCAGACCAGCGGCGGGATTGATCGCCGGGTCGGCCGCCGCCAGCGCAGTCTGTGCCGTCAGAATCTCCTCGACCGACAAGCGGCGCAAGTCGTCAGCCGACGGGAGATCGAGGCCCAGCTCGCGATGGTAGAAGGGCAGCATGTCTGCGACCGACTCACGGGTATGGAGCCGGTCGGCTGCACCGCTCTGGATAATCGCGTGGTGAAAGAGACCTTCCGCCAGCGGGGACGCGAGCAGGATCCCTACGGCGATGCCTCCGGCCGACTCGCCGAAGATCGTGACATTAGAGGGGTCTCAGCCGAATGCGCCGATTTCGGCTTGAACACAGTGGAGCGCGGCGAGCATGTCGTGAAAGCCGAAGTTTCCCTCGGTCTCTTCCCCATGGGCGAGCACCGGGTCGGGCAGGAAGCCAAGCGCGCCCAGGCGGTAGTTGATCGTCACAATCACCACGTCGCCACGAGCGGCAAGCGGCGCGCCGTCGTAGGCCGGCGACGATCCCGATCCGCTGCTCAGCCCGCCACCGTGGATCCAGACCATGACCGGCCGCTGGCGATCGTCGAGACCGGGCGTCCAGACGTTGAGGTACAGGCAGTCTTCGGAGGTCCGCTCCTGGCTGTGTCCCATGATTCCGGCAAATGGTCCCGCCGCCGGACGGGGCGGCTGGATCGAGACCGGCCCGAACTCCAGAGCATCGCGGACGCCATCCCACGGCTCGAGCGGCTGAGGCCGACGCCAGCGGAGATCGCCAACCGGCGGCCGCGCGTACGGCACGCCGCGGAACACGTGGACACCGCCTTCGGCTTGCCCACGCAGTTGTCCCCGTTGCGTCTGGACGGTTGTCGGATTCCTGGGCATGAGATGCTCCTACTCGAGCAGGTCTGAACTCCAGATTTCCCGCTCAACCTCTCGGTCTTCGCGGACAGTCTTGACGTCGGGGCCGAGGATCATCGTGTAGCGCTGATCAGCGCGGTACTGGGGCCAGCCGGGAAGCGCGTTCGTGGTCGGATTTCCGCTGCGGGCGAAGCTGATCCAGGCGTCCATGGCGAAGCCGGAGAGCTGGTCGGTCTGCGGTTCATCGCCGATGAAGGGCCGCATCTGATCACCCGTGCCCCAGACAAACGGAATGTCAATCGCATGCGGCGCGCGCAGCCGACCGTCCATCGCCGGCGACTGCTGATTGAACATGTAGGCGTATGTCTTGCCCGAGCCATCAAGTGCGCTGTGAGCGTCAAGCAGGCGGTCTGAGGGAATGCGGAAGACGTAGTCGGTCATCACCGAGTCGTACACCGTCAGCGGATCCGAACCATCCCCACGAGCGGCACGCGCGCCTCGGTAATGGTCGTAGAGACGGTCTGCGACATCGGCGTCGCCCGCCGTCACAGTCAGAGCGCCCCTGGCGCTGGCTTCATCCATCTCGTTGACACCCTGGAGCGCCGCCAGCAGTGTCCACTCGTCCTCGATCGTGCCGCAGAGCAGGTCAACGTCCTTGCTGCGTCCATTGCGGACAGCTTCGATGGGCAGGGTCTCGAGGAATCCGCCCTCGACGACGGGCGAGAAGGCCATCAGGAATCGGCCGGTCAGCGCATTGGTCTCCGGGTCGGCCATCAGCGCATTTTGTGCGTCGAGCATGTCCTGCGCTGGAATGCTGCGCAGTGAGTCGGCGTCTTCGGGACTGACCTCAAGGACGGCGCAATAGCGGCGGCAGACTTCCTCAGCGATGTCGGTCGGCAGCGAGTGATGTCCGGCGCCCGACTGCGGGATGGCCCGGTGAAACAGTCCCTCCGCTTCGGCAGCGCCCATCAGCACGCCGACGCTCATGCCGCCGGCCGACTCACCAAAGATCGTGACGTTGTTGGGGTCGCCACCGAACTCGCTGATGTGGTCGCGCACCCACTGCAGCGCCGCGACCTGGTCACGCATGCCATAGTTTCCGGACTGCGGGTCGTCGCCGTCGGTCAGGGCCTGGTTGTAGAGGTAACCCAATGCTCCGAGTCGGTAGTTGATCGTGACCACGACCACGTCGCCGCGGCGAGCCAGGTGCTGCCCGTCATAGATCGGCGTCGCGCCTGAACCGCCGGAGAATCCGCCGCCGTGGATCCAAAACATGACCGGACGGTTGGCGTCGTCCAGACCGGGCGTCCAGATATTGAGCGAGAGGCAGTCTTCGTCGACCGGCATCTCCCAGGCGCCGAGTAGCTCGAGCCCGGGCATGAACGTCTGCATCGAACCCGGGCCGACCTCGTTTGCTTCCTTAACGCCGCCCCAGGGCTCGGGAGGTCGCGGCGCGCGGAACCGCAGTTCGCCGACCGGCGGCGCAGCAAAGGGGATGCCGCGGAAAACGTGTAGGTCGTCCTCGGTCTGTCCCTGGAGCCGGCCGTACTTGGTAGTGACGATAGGTGGCATTGCTTCGTCCTTTCCGGACGATTTCTGATTCGTCGGTGTGAGCGATAGCCTGCGCTGGCAGACTGGCAGTCATGATAAGGCGGCTCGCGATGGCAATCGGGCAGATCGGGCTGGGACTGGACTTCTCACTGGGGATGACATTCGAGGATCAGCAGACGCTCGCGCGTGAGGCGACGGATCTGGGTTACCAGTCGCTCTGGACGCCCGAAGGCGCTGGGCTCGATTCATTCCACCTTTGCGCGCTGCGAAATCAGGCCAGCGGGCTAGCGACGGGGATCGGAGTCTGCCCAATCGCCTATCGCTCGCCGGTCGCGTTCGCGATGTCGGCTGGCACGGTCTCCGCGATGAGCGGTGGCAAGTTCTCACTGGGGATCGGTTCAGGCGGCATCTACCGGGCGGATGCGCGCAAGCAGCTGGGGCTGCCACGACGCTCAACGCTAGGCATGATGCGTGAATATACGGCAACCGTGAAGGGGCTGCTGGCAGGCGAGTCGGTCGCGATCCAGGGCGAATCGGTGCAGTACGACGGGGTGCAACTTGGCTTCCGCCCGCCGCCGACTCCCGTGTTGGTCGGCGCGCTGGGACCGCAGATGATCCAGCTCGGGGCCGAAGTCGGCGACGGCGCGGTACTCAACTGGTGCGATCAGGAGCGAGTCAGCTGGAGCCGCGATCGGCTGAACGAAGGCGCGGCCAAGGCGGGCAAAAGGCCAGAGGACGTGCAGCTGGTCGAGTACATCCGCATCTGCGTCGACGAGGATGTGGAGACGGCGCGGATGTCATACGCGAAATCCATGCTCGGCTACGCGCTGGGCCAGGAGGTGCCGTCGGAACGCCTGCGCAAGTTCGCGTATCGAGCTCACTTCGAGCGGATGGGTTTCACCGACGAACTTGCGTCGCTCGACGACATGCGCCGCAGCGGGGCCTCAGCTGATGATGTCGCAGCAGCGGCGTCGGAGGAGCTGCTCACCAGAGTCGGCTACTACGGCAACGCCTCGGCGGCGAAGGCCGCGTTTGAGGCATTGGCCGAAGGTCTGGACACTGCGATTGTGCGGGTCGTTGCAGCGCGGCCGGGGTTGGACGCAGTCAGAGCGGTCATGCGCGCCTGCGCGCCGAATGGTTAACGGGACGCCTCCTCGTGCGCATCCGCCAGGATGTCCAACGCGCGGTCGATTTGTTCCTCGGTCGTGCTCGCCGGTGGGACGAAACGGAGTACTGAGCCTTCTCGGCGGACGCTGAAGACAAGACCGCTTTGCAAGCAACGCTCGGTGATTGCCTTGCCTTCGGTCGTCGCTGGTTCCCGGGTCTGGCGGTCCAGAACGAGCTCGATTCCTTGCAGCAGCCCGCGGCCGCGGACATCGCCGACGATCTCGAATCGTTCCGCCAGCTCGTGGAGCTTCGACTTCAGGTAGCTGCCCAAACGCCGCGCCTGAGCCGCGAGATCCTCCTCTTCGAGCACATCGAGCGTCGCGCTACCGGCGGCGCAGGCGAGAGGGTCGTTCGAGTGCGAATGCGTGACGATGAATTCATCCGCCACGACCCGCTGCTCGATCTCGGCGGAGGTTGTGACCGAGGAGATGCAGATACCCCCGCCGAAGTGCTTCGCCAGGGTGATGATGTCGGGGACGACCCCTTCATGCTCGAAGGCAAACGTGTCGCCGGTCTTGCCCAATCCGGTCTGCTCCTCGTCGAGGATGAGCAGCATGCCGCGTTCCTCGCAGCGGCGCTTGAGCTCTGGCAGCCAGCCGAGCGGCGGTTCGATGACGCCGCCGGCCGAGAAGATGGGCTCGGTCAGGACAGCGG
>VXTH01000064.1:0-8740 GCA_009837565.1 Chloroflexota bacterium
GGTTGGTGCCGAGCCGGTTGGCTCCGTGCACCGAGACGCACGAGGCTTCGCCGGCGGCGAAGAAGCCGGTGATTTCGGGGGCGCCATCGAGGTCCTTGACTCGCACCTGGCCGTTGATGTCGCAGGGAATGCCGCCCATTGAGTAGTGCGCAGTGGGCTGAATCGGGACCGGCGCATCGAGCGGATCGATGCCGGCAAAGTCGCGAGCGAGATGCAGCACCGACGGCAACGCATAGCGGATCCGTTCCTCGCCGATCGGGCGGAGATCCATGAAGACCGAATCGCGCAGTGCGGTGACGCCGCGTCCGGCCTCAATCTCGGACTGTTCGGCCCGGGCGACGATATCGCGGGGGGCGAGCTCCATCCGGCCGGGGGCGTAGTTTTCCATGAATCGGAATCCGTCGGAATTAACGATGTGCGCGCCTTCTCCCCGAGCGGCCTCAGAGAGCAGAATGCCGGAGCCCTGCAGGCCGGTGGGATGGAACTGAACGAACTCCATGTCCTCCAGCGGGATGCCGGCGCGGTAGGCCATGACGACGCCGTCGCCGGTGGAGGCGAAGGCGTTGGTCGTGACGCGGAACGCGCGGCCGTAGCCGCCGGTGCCGAACATCACGGCCTTCGCCGAGATCGCCTCGATCTGGCCGGAAAGGATGTCGTAAGCGACGAGACCCTGGCAGATGTTGTCCTTGACGACGAGGTCGAGCGCGTACCACTCGGAGTAGACCTTGACGCCTCGGCGCAGGAGCTGCTCGAACAGCACGGTCAGCACTGCGTGTCCGGTGCGGTCGGCGGCGTAGCAGGCGCGCGGAGCAGTGTGTCCGCCGAACCGACGCTGAGCGACGCGACCCTCATCGTCGCGAGAGAAGGCGCAGCCCATGTGCTCGAGTTCGAAGATGTTTTCCGGGCCCTCGCGAGTCAGCACTTCGGCGGCGTCCTGGTCGACGAGGTAATCGCCGCCCTTGACGGTGTCGAACATGTGCAGGTCCCAGGAGTCCTCGGCCGAGTTGCCCAGCGAGGCTGCGATTCCGCCCTGGGCAGCGCCGGAGTGGGAGCGCAGCGGATGGACCTTGGAAAGGATCGCCACGTCGAGCGTAGGATCGCTCGAAACCTCCAGCGCGGCTCGCATGCCCGCCAGACCTGAACCGACAATCAGTACATCGTGCTGCAACATCGTGCTGTCTCCCCGTCGCAAGAGCATGGCGGATGCAACGCTCAGTTTCGCACCAAACGACACTGGGCGGTAGTCATTTGAGCGGCAAGCTCACTCCTGCCCTCGATAGTGACGGACGATCTTGCGTCCCAGGGGACCCACCGCTTCCAGCGCCAGGTACTGGATCAGAATGACCGACTTGGCGTCGATGATCTCTCCGGCTTCGACCAGGTCGATCGCCTCGCCCAACGGCTTCCATTCGACGATCAGTTCCTCATCTTCGTCCGCCTCAAGCGGTGATTCGACGCACTCTCTCGCGATGTAGCCGTGCAGAAACTCGTCGGCGAAGCCCGGCGCGACGAAGAAGCCGCGGGCGAAGTCGAGGCGGCCAGGGTCAAGCCCGACCTCCTCGCGCAGCTCGCGTCGGGCAGTGTCTTCAGGGGACTCGCCGAGATCGACACGGCCAGCCGGGAGTTCCAGCAGCGGACGACCGGTCGGATGCCGCCATTGACGGACGAAGGCGATGTCGCCATCGTCACGGATCGCGAGGATTACGACGGCGTCGGGATGCTCGACGACTTCCCGTGTGGCCCGGCGGCCGTTGGCCATCGCGACTTCGTCAACTCGGACGTTGATGCGCTGACCATCGAACACCCGCTCGGAAGAGAGCACAGTCTCCAGGAGCGACTCATGCGCTTCGCGCATTGGCCCTCACCCTAACCCTCTCCCCCAGGGAGAGGAGACTTCATGTCGAGTCGGTCGCGCAAGTCAATGGTGACGGCGATCTCGTCGCAGGCGTTGTACTTGGGACAGCGGAAGCACTCGTTCCAGACCTTGCGCGGGAAGGCAGAGACGCCGGAGATGCGAAATCCCAGCCGCTCGAAGAATGCCGGAGTGGTGGTCAGCGCGAAGACGGTCTTGAGACCCATGCCGACCGCTTCATCGAGACAGGCATCGACGACGATGCGTCCCAGCCCCTTGCCCTGCGTGCTCGGATCGACGACCAGCGATTTGATCTCGGCCAGATCGCGCCATTCCACGTGCAATGCGCCGGCAGCCAGCAATCGATCGCTGCTCGGATCGCGGACGACGACGAAGTCGCGAATCGTCTCGTAGATTTCTCCCTCGGTGCGCGGCAAGACATCGCCTGTTGCCTCGAACCAGTACTGGATCAGCCGATGGATTTCCGAAGCGTCGCCGACGACGGCCTTCTCGGCAGCAAGCGGCGCTTGAACCTGCGCACGGATATCGACGCTGATGTCTTCGAGCGCGTGAATCTCGGAGGCGCGCTGCCGCATTGTGGCCGCAGGGGTCGGGCCGACGGTTTCAGAGGTCATGACGCGACCGCAGGGTGCAGCAAATCGCTGGCGCTGGCCAGGTTGGCGTTGGTCCGTCCGCCCAGCATTTCGGCCAGTTCGATGATGCGGTCTCGTTCCGACAGCATCATCACGTCCACGCTGGTTCTATCATCCACTGCCGCCTTGCTCACTGTGATGTGATCCTGTGCCCGTGCGGCAACCTGGGGCAAGTGGGTGATGCAGATCACTTGCCGATGCTCTCCCAGGCGAGCAAGTCGCTCGCCGATCATTCCGCCGCTGCGTCCGCCCGGGCCAACGTCGATCTCGTCGAAGACCATCAGCGGCACGACATCACTTTCGCCCAGAACGGCCTTGATTGCCAGCGTCAGACGGGCGGTCTCGCCGCCCGACGCAACCCGTTGCAACGGACGCGGCGGCGAATCGGGATTGAATGAGACGAGTAACTCGACCTGGTCAATGCCGTTCTGGTCGAAGCCAACCGGCTGGTCATCGATCTGGAGAGCTCGATCTCCCGGAGTCGGTTCAATCGACTCGAAACGGAATTCGATGATGGCGCCAGGAAGGCGCAGACCGTCGCACCCGCGCGCCACCGCATCACAGAGACGCAGTGCTGCTTCTTGTCGGCGCTGACTGAGATCGGCGGTCGCGGCTGCCAGATCGTCCGCCAGACGCTCGGCTTCGGCCGACAGCTCTTCGCTATCGGCCGACTCCTGTTCAAGTCGATCAGCTTCTGACCTGGCCCGGTCGCCATAGGCGATCACTTCCTCAATCGTGTCGCCCCAGCGCCGCTTCATGTCGCCCAGCAATGCGATTCTCGCCTCGACCTCGGACAACCGCTGAGGGTCGATCTCCACCTGGTCCGCGTAGGAGCGCAGCGAGCGGAGCGCCTCGGCCGCCTGTTCGGCTGCCGCCTCGATTGCCTCCGATATCGGCGAGGCCGTGTCATCGAGCTGCGCGATCCGGCGGATAGCGCCGAGCGCATGACCGAGCGAATCTTCCTGCAGCGAGGCGATCGCATCTGCAGCTTCTTGTGCCAAGGTTTGAGCATTGACCAAGCGACCATGCTGACCGAGCAAGGACGTCTCTTCGTCGGACTGCAGGCCGGCCGCGTCGATCTCGGACGCCTCATGCCGCAACAATGCGATGCGTCTGATCCGCTCCCGTTCGGACTGCGAGAGATCGCGTAGCTGGCGGTCCAGCATTCGCAAACGTCGGACCATGGCGGAAACTGCGTCCCGCTGATGCTCGACGCCGGCGAAGCGGTCGAGCAGGTCGAGTTGCTGCTGCGGCCGGAGCAACGAGAGATGTTCCTGCTGTCCGTGAATGTCGGCGAGCAACGGCGCCAACTCGCGCAGCACACCGACGGTTGCCGCCCGATCATTGATGCGCAGGCGGCCCCCAAGTCGCTGCGAGCCGTCCCGTGGACGGGTCAACGTGCGCCTGACGATCAGCTCTCCCTCGAAGGGAATGTCGGCATCCGACAACTGCCTGGCGACCGGTCCATACGCCTCGCTGTTGGCGAGATCGAACATTGCCTCAACTTCGGTGGCGTCGGCGCCTGGCCGGATCATTTCGGCGTCTGCCAACGAACCCAGCGCGAATGTGAGCGCCTGGATCAACACGCTCTTGCCGGCGCCGGTTTCGCCGGTGATCACGGTGAATCCGGGATGCAGATCGAGCTCGACCCGGTCGGCCAGCGCGAAGTCACGCAGATGCAGGCCGGTCAGCAACGTGGATCTCCTGATGCCGATAACGAAAGACGTGCTCGTTGGAGCACATGTTCATCTTATCGGAATCACCGGTGTCTGCAGACGAGAACTATGAGGGATCGGCCGTCTTCTGGTCGAACGCTTCGACGCCGGTGCGCGACACCGCCTCGATCCGGCGTTCATCGAGCCAGGCGAGCCGTCGGCCAAGTTGAGCGAAGAAGGGACGCTCGCCGAACCGGACCAGCCGAGCCAGCGACTCGCTGCGCCGAACTTCGACCCCGCCCCCAGGATGAAGCGCGAAGGGACGTTGGCCGTCCACGGAAAGCGAGCCGGGATGTTCCCGACCCAGGCGCAGCTCGATCACCGCGTCGCCGGGGAGGACCATCGGAGCGGCCTGCGCCAGGTGCGGCGCAACCGGGGTCAGCACAACGTTTCGCGCCTGAGGATGCAGGATCGGTCCACCCGCCGAGAGCGAGTAGCCCGTACTGCCCGTCGCCGAAGCGACGACCACGGCATCGGCGCGGACCACGCCGACCAGGTCTCCGCCAACCCAGACGGCGATGTAAGCAGGCTGGCCCAGGCTGCCGCGCCCGATCATGACGTCGTTCAGTGCCGGGAGCTTTCCCGGCGCTTCTCCATCAACGCCGATCGGACGAGCTTCGAGCATCGTCCGATCCTCGATCATGAAGCTGCCGTTGAACAGGTCGGGAATGTGCTCATCAAGTTGTTCGGGCAACAGTTCAGTGAGGAACGCCTGGCGGCCGAGGTCGACGCCCAGAATCAGACAATCGTGGCCGGCGCTCGCTCGCGCCGCCCTGAGAATGGTGCCGTCGCCGCCGAGGCAGATCAGCAGATCGGTGCGCGGCAGATGCTCGGTCGATTGCTCCGGCTCCCAGGGCATTGACGTCCAGACCTCGACGCCGCGCTTGTTCAGGTCGGCTGCCAGGTCATCGGCGGCGGCGCGCGCCTCGTCGAGACGCGGATGGTAGTAGATGCCGACGCACTTGATTTCAGTCACGGTGTACGTAGCCAGACGAACCACTCGCGATTGCCGGCCGGTCCTGCCAGGGGAGACTTGAGCACCCCGCCAACGCGCCAGTGATGCTCGAAGGCCCAGGAGACCACGCTGCTCAATGCCCGGCCTTGCACGAGCCGGTCGCGGACCACGCCGCGCTCGTCGACATCCGACGGCGGCGCCTCGAACTGTGGCTTGACCAGCGCGACCACATCGGCACCGGGCGATACTGCCTCGGCGACGCACGGCAGCACCTGTTGCAGGCCAATGAACGAGACGTCGACCGTTGCGAGGCTGGGCGAATCGGAGATTGTCGGGAGCTCGCAGATGTGGGTGCGCTCGAGCGACACAACACGCGGGTCCTGGCGCAGAGACTCGGCAAGCTGCCCATAGCCAACGTCGACCGCATAGACACGCTCAGCACCGCGCTTGAGCAGGACGTCGGTGAATCCACCTGTAGACGCACCAACGTCCAGGCAGATGCGATCCCGGACCGGAATCGGCCATTCGTCGAGCGGGGCGACCAGCTTCTCGCCGCCGCGGGACACGTACTCCCGAGTCGCCTTGACGCGCAACTCAGTGTCACCGGGTATCTGGAGTCCCGCCTGCGTGTAGCGACGGCCGGCGCCATGCACGCGGCCGGACATGACCAATGCTCGGGCGGTGGTGAGGTCTTGGGCGTCGCCTCGCTGGACCAGGAGTTCATCGACCCGCACGCGGCGGGAGCTGACCGGCGCGGCGGCGCGCGACATCAGGCGCTTTCCTGGCGGGTCGCCAATCGTCCGTCGCGGCGACGGATTGCCTCGTACTCGACCGCCAGCCCCTGGTCATTGAGCAGCAAGGGTCGCTCGCCGCGCCGGACGGTGTCGGCGTTGACGACGCACTTCTTGACCTCGGGCCGGCCGGGAACTTCGAACATCACGTCCAGCAGGAGATCCTCGACGACGGTGCGCAGACCGCGGGCGCCGGTCGCCTCGGCGATTGCCTGTTCGGCAATCGACTCCAACGCCTCCGGTGTGAAGCTGAGTTCGACGCCGTCCATATCGAAGAAGCGCTCGTACTGGCGCACCAGCGCGTTCTTGGGCTCGGTCAGGATGCGGACCAGCGAGGCCTGGTCGAGTTGGTCGAGCGTGACCACCACGGGAAGCCGACCAACGAATTCGGGGATCAGGCCATACTTTTGCAAGTCGTCGTGGCTGAGATGGTGCAGGAGATGGTCGCGGTCTTCGGCCGATCGTTTGGCCGAGCCGAAGCCGATGTTGCGAATCCCGGTCGTGACGCGGCGGTCGATGACCTGGTCGAGGCCCTCGAAGGCGCCGCCGCAGATGAAGAGAATCTTGCTGGTGTCGATCTGGAGGAATTCCTGGTGCGGATGCTTGCGGCCGCCCTGCGGCGGAACCGAAGCGACCGTGCCCTCGATGATCTTGAGCAGCGCCTGCTGGACGCCCTCGCCGGAGACGTCGCGGGTGATCGACGGGTTGTCCGCCTTACGAGCGATCTTGTCGATTTCGTCGATGTAGATGATCCCGCGCTCGGCGCGGGCGATGTCGAAGTCGGCCGCCTGGATCAGGTGAAGCAGGATGTTCTCGACGTCTTCACCGACGTAGCCAGCCTCGGTCAGCGCGGTGGCGTCGGCGATCGAGAATGGCACGTCGAGAATTCGGGCCAGCGTCGAGGCCAGCAGGGTCTTGCCCGAGCCGGTTGGACCGACGAGCAGAATGTTGCTCTTCTCGAGTTCGACTTCATCCTCGGGGTCGACGACGGTGTTGATTCGCTTGTAGTGGTTGTAGACCGCGACAGCGAGGACGCGCTTGGCCTCGTCCTGGCCGACCACGTGCTCGCACAGCCGGTCGTAGATTCCCAGCGGGGGCAACGTCTGCGGGGGACTGGCTGAGGGCTGCGGCTGCGGCGGCCCGGAATTGAGTTGCTCGTCCTGGATGACCGCGCGGCAGGCCTCGACGCATTCGTTGCAGATGTACACGCCGCCCGGTCCGGCGACGAGGCGTCTCACCTGAGCCTGGTCCTTCATGCAGAACGAACAGTGGTACTGACTGCGACCGCCTCCATGCGCACTGCTCATCAGCTCATGCCCTTCGCTAGCACGTCAGTCACGTGAGCCGGCCGCTTGTCCAGATGCTACGCGCCTGCGGCTGCGGCTGCATCTCCGGCGACTTCGCTGGAGAGGACGGAATCCACCAGACCGTATTCCTGGGCCTGTTCGGCGTCGAGGTAGAAGTCGCGATCGGTGTCGGCCGCAATGCGGTCGAGTGGTTGTCCGGTGTGTTTGGCGAGAATCTCCCGGATCGTCTCGTTGTTGCGCAGGATCTCGCGTGCGGCAATCTCAATGTCCGACGCCTGACCGCGCGCGCCGCCCAGCGCCTGGTGCATGTGGATCGTGGCGTGCGGTAGCGCGAAGCGCTTGCCCGACGCCCCGGCCGAGAGCAAGACCGTGCCCATCGAGGCTGACATACCCACACAGATCGTGGACACGTCGGCCTTGATCAGCTGCATGGTGTCGTAAATCGCCAGACCGGCGGTAATCACACCTCCGGGAGAGTTGACGTACAACTGGATGTCGCGGTCCGGGTCCTCACGGTCCAGGTAGAGCAGCTGAGCAACGATCACGTTTGCGATCTGATCGTCGATCGGCGTGCCGAGGAAAATGATGCGCTCACGCAGGAGCAGGGAGTAGATGTCGTATGCGCGTTCGCCGCGGTTGGTCGTCTCGACCACCATCGGGATGATGTCGCTGGGTCGGGTCAGGGTCATGGAACCCTCCTTCGCGGGTTAAGTGTAATCACGATTCGTAAACGCACGGTTACGCAGCACACATCAGCGGACAGAAGTCGCTGGCATATCACCGGCGATTATTCGTCCTCCGGCGCTGCTTCCTCCTCAGTTTCCTCGATTGCTTCAGCCGGCTCGTCCTCATCTTCCTCGGGCAGTTCGTCATCCTCGTCGATTACGTCATCAGAGACGCCCGCTGCATGGTTGGTCAAGGCAATCTGTTGCAGACGCTCGACGGTCCGCTCGCGCACGAGTCTCGCCTGGACGTTGGCGCGGATGCCCTCGTCTTCGAGCATCTGCCCGGTTTGCTCGGGATCCTGTGTCGGCATGCCGGCGAGCATTTGCTTGAGGTCGGCGGTGACCTCTTCGTCCAGCACCTGGATGTCCTCGGCCTCGCTGATGTTTTGCAGCACCAGGGTGTTGATCACTCGCTCATTGGCCTGTGTGCGGAAACTGGCCATCAGCTGTTCGCCCTGCTCGCCGCCGTCGCGCAGGAACGTCGCCGGATCCTGTCCCATCTGACGCGCGAAGTCCTGTCGCATGCCCTCGATCTCAAGCTCGACCAGCGCCGGCGGATACTCGAGGGTGGCGCGGTTCACAATAGCCTGCATGACAGCCTGGCTGAACTGCTCATCCGCTTGCCGGTCGGTCTGTTCCCGAAGCCCCGACTCCACCCGCTCGCGTAGCTCGGAGAAGGTTTCGAAATCCTCCGAGACCTCCATCGCGAAGTCGTCGTCCGCGTCGGGCAGTTCCTCCGATT
>VXTH01000333.1:0-8693 GCA_009837565.1 Chloroflexota bacterium
TTGTCCTGGAATTCATCAATCAGCAAGCGTCGGAATCGGCCGCGGATGGCTGAGGCGACAGCTGTGTTCGATTCCAGGACTCGGCAGGCGCGTATCAGGAGATCCTGAAACTCCAGCTCACCCGCGCGTCTTCGCTCGTCGGCATAATCGATCACGAAGGAACGCAGGGCATTGTGAATCGGCCCGAGCACCGGCTCGAAGGCCGCCGCCAATAGACGGCCGGGAACATACGCGAGCCCCCTCAGTTCGTCCTTGATTTCCTTGACCTGATCGGCGCCGCCCCACGGCGCGCCGCGTCCGCCCTGGCCCGGGCCGACTTTGAACTCGGTGTCGCGGAGAACGCGTCTGAGCTCAGCACCAGAAGGATCCCGGTTGGCCGAGTCCCGCACTTCATCGAGACGCTGATCCATGCGTAGCAGATGTTGCGCCAGCTTGTCCTCGGCGTCCGCGCATCGAAACCGCAACGACGTGACAGCCCGCAGCGGCGCAGAGATCTCGGCGATGTTCTGCGGCAGATCCGGCGGTTGCATCTCTGCCGACGGCGATTCGGCTCGGTCCCAGTCGAAGTGCAGGGCTCTGGCCAGTTCTCTCAGATGCTCGAGGGTCATCTGCTGATCGAAGGCCGCCAACAGCGGCTCGGCGAGAGACTCGTCCTCAAGGATCGCGTCCAGCGCGTCGTCCCAGCGGCGATTGAACGAGAGCAGCGCTTCTGACTCATCGACGATTCGGAATCCGGGAGGCAGACCCGCTTCGACCGGGTGCATCCTGAGGATGCGGCCGGCGAAAGCGTGCAGCGTCTCGATCGCCGCGTGGTCCAGCTGTTCGGCGGCGGCGGCAAACAGTGCAGCGCGGGCCGGATCGGTCGTTGACTGCCGCTGCTGATCCAGCTCTTCCAGCACGCGATCGTAGAGTTCCGCTGCCGCCTTCTCGGTAAATGTGATTGCGGCGATCTCATTCGCCTGGACCACCCCAGTGGCGATCAGGTTCACGATTCGCTGGACCAGCTGATGAGTCTTGCCCGTACCGGCCCCAGCTTCGACGAACAGGGTCTCGCCGAGGCTGTGTTCAATTCGATCCCTGGCCTGCTGATCGGCGAGGCTCATGCGCCATCCGTCTCTTCGGACGCCTCACCGCTGAACGCCATGTAGTCGGCCAGGCGAGGATCCTGCCGGTTCTGTTTCCAGCGGGCCGACCGGTCGACCGGACAGACCGGGTCGAAGCTGCAGAACCGGCAGTTTGATGTGCGTTCGCGGTGATCGTCGGCTCCTGGATTGGCCGGGAATCGGCCCACGCGAATGTTCCTGGCGATGAGATTGACCGCTTGCTCGAATTGCTGCGTGTGTTCCTCATCCCAGTCGACACGGTTGTACTTGAATCCGGCACGGTTGGTGATGAACCAGTAGGCGGAACTGACCGTCGCGGTTGGATCGAGGTCGTAGACCTGACGGGCCGCCAGCGCGTACACCGGTAACTGCAGAACTCGGCCGCCAACCAGCGGGTCCTGCCTCAGGTCGCTCGCGGTGGGAAACTCTCTGCCGGTCTTGTAATCGATCACGATGAACCGATCATCGGTCGTTGATTGGTCCACGCGATCGATCATGCCTCTGAGCTGGAGCGAACCTCCTTCGGCCAGTACGAGTTCGACTTCCGCCTGGCTGTCAGGCAAGCGGCCAAATACGAGCTCACTGGCGACCTGACGCGTGTGTTCACGGGCCCGATGCTCGTCGTCGCGAGCGAGCAGCGTCTCCAGGTCATTGAGGATTTCCTGCCGATCCCGGCGCCAGAGCAGATCGTGTCCGGTCAATCCGCGTTGCCTGGCTTCATCGAGCATCTCGATTGCAATCGTCTCGAGTCGTTGGCGTTCGCTACGCGGCCAGCGTTCCCCTGGACTCGGGTGAGATTCAGTCTGTCGGAAGAACTGGTCCAGGATGTCATGCATCAATGAGCCCTTGTCGAGGGCTGAGATCTGCAGCTCGTCGCGCGCGTCGTCGCGTTCTTCGATCCGCAGGACGCGCCCCAGGAAGTAGCGATAGGGACAGGTGGCCCAGTCCTGCAACGCTCCGGGGGAATGCGGCACGCTGACTGCGGCGGCGGCGCCCTCGGCTATCAGGCCGTCCCATCGCGTGAGCAGGGGCCGCCAGCGTTCACGGCGCTGGATCAACCCCCGACCGAGCGATTGGATTTCGCGGGCGAGGTAGTGATTCAACGGTTGTGGAGCAAGGCGAATGCGCCTCAGGTCGAACTCGTGAAGGTCGGCCGGCGTCTCCGATCCGAGCAGCGCGCCCTCGAACGAGGGAATAGCGGACACTACACGGGAAGGCGCCCGATCGATCTTGGAGGCGTAGATGCGTTCGCCGGCGTTCAACTCCGTCGCCGACTCCAGCAGCCATCTGCCCGGCAACGTCGCCTGTTGCGCCCGCATGTCTGCTCGCGGATAGCTGAGCACTCGCCGATCGGCTGAGTGCAGCGCGATGAGGTAATCGGCCCGCTCACGGCGCAACTGGTCGGCGGCGACAGGCAACGCCGCGCTGACGCGGAGTCGCTCTGAAAGCAGTGGATCGTCAGAACGTGGCTGCGGCAGCGACTTCTCGGCAGCGCCGAGGATGTAGACGACGTCCCACTGCAATCCGACGGCAGAGCTCAACGGCCCGACATACACACCGTCCCCGAATCGACGATGGTGACCGGTCGGCCGTTGCAATCCTCGTCGCGCGGCTGATGCGAATCGATCCGGCGTCGCCTCCTCGAGATCGTCGAGCCAGGAGAGCTCGGTCAGTAGCTGCTGGACATCGTCCCAGCGCGCGAGTTCGACATCATCTTCGTCCGACATCTGCACGGCAAACCCGCTGCGATTACCAAGCAAGAGCTGCAACTGGCCTTGCACGCGGCTGGCATATGTCGACCAACTGGCGCGCTCCGGGGTCTCCACTGCGAACCGCGCCAGCTGTGCGGCGAAGTCGGAGAGGTCTTCCAGCTCCCGGATCTCTGCTTCGACCCAGGGCAATCGTCCCGGCTTCGTCTCGTCGCCGACGCGCCTGAGGCGCTCCAGGTCGACCTCGCAGGTGGCGCGATACCGACTGAGCCGGACTTGCCAATCCTGGGGATGGCGATGGAGATTCGCCCGGCGCGCGAGTTGGTTCCAGCGCGCCACCGGGGCCAGTTCACCGTTGAGATCGCGCACCGGCGCTGCAGCCAACCAGGGCGCGACGTCATTTGCCCAACTCAGCGTCGGCTCTGACATGAGCCCAATCAGCCCGCTCAATGTCCGCCCGGCAATCGACTGCCCCAATGTTTGGGCATTGCGTCCGTTCCAGGTGATACCAGCAGCGTCGAGCTGTTCGGCACAGACTCGGTGGTACGGCACGTTCTGGCGGTAGAGGATTGCCGTCCGATGTAACGGCGTCGGCTCTGCGGCAATGAGTGATGCTGCGATCTCGCGAATCGCCGAACGGACCTCTTCTTCCGCATCTGGAGACTGCACGATCCGTTGAGCCGACGGAACTTCTCCCGGTTCGGAGACGGCATCGTGATTCCAGGCTGCCAAGGAGTGTTCGTCGACCGTCTCTCGGTCTCCGGTCAGGCCGATGAGCATCTCGACCCTGGTTTGAACCGCCAGTTCTTTCAGGAATTCTTGTTGAGAGGGGTTGAGTTGGCCAGGCAGATAGACAACGACCGAACCGATATCGCGTAGCACGACGAGTTCTCGTCCCAGCGCCTGGGTCGCCGAGTTTGCCAGATCGCGATTCGTGTAGAAGTCCCGAGTCCGTTCCAGAAAGGCGTCGTACAGTCCCGCCAGATAAGCCGGCAGCCCGGATTGCGCCGCGATGACGTCGAGCTGCGACCGATCAAGCTCATCGAACTCGTCGAATCGCTGCACCAGGTGTTGCAGCAGCGGCCCATCGATCGGTACGTCGCCAAAGGCCGGAGGGCCGGCGCGGGCAACTTCGCGAATCGTTTCGGCCCGAAGGGCTTCCGGCATCGGCCGGCGTCCCGAATTGGCCAGTGACGCGGAGCCAATCAACTCAAGCAACGCTCGCAAGGGCTTGACCTGGACGTTGACAACGCCGCCAGGACGACGACCGAGAAGGCGTCGGATGTGATAACCGGCAAGCGACGTGGGAACGATTACGGTGACCGGCGCGAGCGGATCAGGCCGACCGGACTCTGTCTTCAACCGGTCGATGGCTTCGATGAGGGCGCGTTCCGCGTCGCGGCCGTAGGAATGAGCGGAAACCGTCAGAGACATGCCGTTGCGGCTCTCATCTAACAGCGAGGCAACTGCGCCAGCAGGTCGTCTCCAGCGTCCGGATGTGTGCGCACGATCTTGCCGTGCGCCTCGACCGCCACGATCACCTCGACTCGTTCGCCGCGGAGGCCACTAACGAAATAACTGTGGCGACTGCCTTCAATATCGTCGACCAGGTCGAGAATCCAGACCTTCCAGTTGAACGGTTCGTCGCCACAGAATGTGAGCGAGTTGCCGACGCGGTCGCGTCCGACTGCCTTGATTTCCCATTCAGCCACGATGCACCCGGGCGCACGTGCGCCGAGCTACGCGTCTTCCCACTGCACAAACATTGGCATGAGCACGTGCACGTAGTTGTCGCGTCCGACTACGCGGAAGACGCCGGGGTTGCTCGGTCCGCTGGTTTCCATCGCAATCTCGGCCGACGAGGCGCCACTGGCGATCTGGAGGACATCCTGGAGGTAACGCACGTTGTAGGCGATCCGCGAGTTTTCTCCTTCAATCACCGCATCGACACGGCCGCGGTGATTGCCCAGTTCTTCAGCTCGGGCGGTCAAGGTGATGTTCTGGTCGGAGCCTTCGCCGCTGAAGATGAGCCGGATGATGCCGCTCGACTCGCGGGCGAAGACGGCAGCCGAGCGGACGCCTCCCTGGAGAACCGAGCCGGGCAGGATCGCCCGCGTCTGGTACTCGGAGGGAATCAGCTGGTCGTAACTGGGATAGTTGCCCTGGATCAGCTGCGCTGTCATCTGCACCGAGCGCACGTGGAAGCGGACGTAGGTGCGGTCGGCATGGATGTACATCTCGACTGCCGAGTCATCATCGGTCAGGAGCCGTTCTAGCTCGGTCAGGGCCCGGGCCGGCACCGTGATCTCCAACCGATCGTCCAGCTCCGAGGCAACGTTCATCTCGTAGACGGCGAGTCGGAAGCCGTCGGCAGCGGCAAGCGTCATCTTGTCGCCCTCAAAACGGAAATGCACACCGGTCAGGACCGGCCGGCCGTCATCGGTCGCCGCCGCGCAGACGACATGGCGCAGCGCCTCGCGCAAATCGCGCGCAACGATCTTGATCCAGTCGCCCTCCCCGATTCCCGGAATGGTGGGGTAGCTCGTCGACGACATCCCGTGAATCGACGCCTCATTGGCGTCGGAGGCTCGAATCTGAGCGACGAGCGAATTCTCAGCCACTTCGATGGTGATTTCGGCCGACGACAACGCGGCCACCAGGTCGTTGATGAATCGATGTGGGACCGTGATGGCGCCAGGCTCGGAGATGACGGCGTCAATGCTGCAGATCATTGCGATCTCGGTATCGGTCGCGGTCAGCCGAACGCCGTCATCGTCAGCCTCGAGGTGGACATGCCGTAGCTGATCGAGGGAATGCCGCGCTGCCACTGCCCGCGAGACGACGTTCAGCCCATGCTGCAGAGCCGCCTGTGATGTCTGGATACGCATCGCGCCGCTCCCGATTCGACTTCCGAACGTAACCTCAAGTATTGATCACTTAGGTTATCGATATGTGCATATTGTATCTGATGGAGAGACAGCAACGGCGCGTTGTTGATGGCCGGTTGACACACTGTGGAACATCCGCCTGGGCGTAGCGACGACCGAGGCGTCGTCAAGCCGGCGCACGATCGGGAAGCGCATTGAGAATCCCGGTCAGGTCGGGGCCGCTCCAGGTGGGATGTGACCGCATCATCTGTTCGCGGTCAGGATCGGGATAGCGGGAGACCCAGTACACGGGCAGACCGGCGTGGTTGGCTCCAGTGACGTCGGCCCATGGACTATCGCCGACGTAGAGCACCTCGCACGGTTCGAGTTCGAGCCGCTCGCAGAGCTGATCGAAGAAGGGTTTGCGCGGTTTGTAAGACTGCGCTTCTTCTGAAGAGAGCACCATCTCGACCTCGATGCCGGCTTTCTCCAGCGCGTGCTCAAGGTGGTCGTCGTCGGCGTTGCTGCCGATCGCGATGCGGTAGCCGCGATCCTGGAGCTCGGCGAACACGTGCGAGACCTCCGGATACGCAGGCGCGACCGAGAGCTCATCCCACAGGTGCTGGAACGCCGTGGCCGGCGGAATCGTCTCGACCGAGTGATGTTTGAACGCCTCGCCGAAAAAAAACGGCCAGGTCTCCGAGAAGGGCCGGAAGGGTGGCTCAGGACCCTCCAGCGGGCGCTCAGGGTTGCGCCCCTCTCGCTTCGACATCTCGCGCGACGCTTCCAGCCATGCCTCCCAGACGTCCTCGCCGGTGGCGTGATCGACGCCGTGTCGATGCAGCATGTCCTGGATCAGCGAGGCAAACTGCCGCTCCTCGAGCTGCAACAGCGTGCCGTAACAGTCGAAGGCAACGGCCCGAACGGTGTGGACGGCCTGGTCAGATCCGACCGCCGGCGGAGCGGGCTCGCTGGTCGGTTGCGCGGGCGTCTCGGTGCTCGATTCGGTCATGCCACCCCCTGTGGTTCGCTGGCTTCACTCTGGCATCGGGCGATATTGCTACGTGCCCGCCCGGAGCGCCGCGCCTCAGCTGCCCTGGCGAGCGAGCCAGCGCGAGGCCTCCTTGGCGTGATAGGTCAGAATCAAATCGGCGCCGGCTCGCTTGATGCCGGTCAAGGTCTCGAGGACAACGCGCTCTTCGTCGATCCAGCCGTTGCCGGCGGCCGCTTTGAGCATCGCGTACTCGCCGCTGACGTTGTAGGCGGCCAGCGGCACATCGAATCGCTGGCGCGCCTCGCGTACCAGATCGAGATAGGCCAAGGCCGGCTTGACCATGACCATGTCGGCGCCTTCGGCGAGGTCGCGCTCGATCGCGCGCATCGCCTCGCGGCCGTTGGGCGGGTCCATCTGGTAGGCGCGGCGATCTCCGAACTGGGGGGCGGAGTCGGCTGCGTCACGGAAGGGACCGTAGAAGGCCGAGGCGAACTTGGCCGAGTAGGCGAGCAGCGCGCGATCGTCGAATCCACCCTGATCGAGCGCCTGCCTGATCATGCCGATCCGCCCGTCCATCATGTCCGATGGCGCGATCACGTCGGCACCGGCCTCGGCCTGACTCAAGGCCGTCTGAGCCAGGAGTTCGACTGACGCGTCGTTGATCACCGAGCCATCGTCGGCCAGCACGCCGCAATGGCCGTGGTCGGTGTACTCGCAGAGACAGACGTCGGTCACGACAATCAGGTCGGGTTGAGCATCCTTGAGCGCGCGAGTCGCCTGTTGAACGATTCCGTCGCGAATCCAGGCCCCGCTGCCTTCAGCGTCCTTCGACTCTGGAAGGCCGAACAGCAGGATTGCCGGGATATCGAGCGAGCGCAGTTCGGCTGCTTCCTGTGCGAGCTGGTCGACGGACAAGCGGGATTGTCCGGGCATTGAGGGAATCGGCTCTCGCACGTCCCGTCCCACGGTGACAAAGACCGGACAAATGAAATCCGACGGTGACAGACGAGTCTCGCGCACCATGCGGCGCAGGCCGTCCGAGCGGCGCAGGCGGCGCATCCGGTGCTCGGTCGGAATGCTGCCTGCGGAATGAAGTAGGGCGGGCTGCCGTGCGCTGGTCATTCTGGTTTCCGTATTCCAGCTGCGGGCGGCCCGAGACCGGCGAGGTAGCGCCCGACCGCCTGTACCAATCCATCAATGGTGTGCGTCTCGGCAGTCGCGACGACTCGGAAGCCCAACCGTCGCGCCGCCTCGGCGGTTACCGGACCGATGCACACCGTATGCAATGAGTCTAAATCGACCAGCTCGCCGACCAGCTCGGACAGCCCTCGTGCAGTTGATGGCGATGTCAATGTGACCACATCAACGCCTCGCTTGAGTTCGGCCAATGCATCTCGTTCTGGGTTCGGCGTCACGATGTCGTAGAGGGCAACCTCGTCAACATTCGCGGCGGCTGAGCGAAGCTGGTCGCCCAATACGCCACTCGATTGAGAAGCCCGAGCGAGCAGGACGCGTGTGCCTTCGACACCATGCTCGGTCAATGCGTCCGCCAAGGCGGCCGAGGTAAACGTGTCGGGCACCACATCCGCAACCACGCCACGAGTGGCAAGGGCCTTCGCCGTTTCGCTGCCGATGGCGGCCACACGGGTGTTGTTGAGCGCTCTCGCGTCGTGGCCCTGTCGTCTCATCGCATCCCACAGCAGGCCGACGCCGTTGACGCTGGTCACAGCCACGATGTCGTAGCTGCCTTCAACCAGTCGCTGAACGGCCGCGTCGACTGACTCGTCGCGCATCGGTCTGATTCCGATTGTCGGCAGCTGGACCACCTGCGCGTTGAGAGTCCGCAATCGTTGCGTCAACGAGTCCGCCTGGGTAGCCGCGCGGGTGACCAGCACGCGCCGCCCGATGATGTTCCGCTGGATGTCCGGCGTGGCCAGCGTCGTCACTTCACCGACGACGACGGTGACAGGTGGTTGGAGATCGGCGGCTCGGGCCCGGAGTTGGTTCAGTGGAGCGAAGA
>VXTH01000051.1:0-8427 GCA_009837565.1 Chloroflexota bacterium
GCACGCCGCCAGCGTTTATCCTGAGCCAGGATCAAACTCTCCATTGGATCAGCCGATCGTGTCGGCTGCAAAGGTAGAGATTGTTCGGACATCGCCACCATCTCTCGGCCCGAAGGCGTCGAAACAGCGGGATTCCGGACTTGGGGGGGCTCCCCAAGCTCACTGGACTTCCGCTCTCCAATTGTTAAGGCCTGGCCGATACGGGGCGCTTGAGGCTTGGCCATCTGGTGCGCCCTGCATTTGCGCAGACGTCAATAGTAGCCCGCCCGGATCCGCGATGTCAACAATCGCTGACCGGCGGTGGACACGGTTGAGCAACGGAGATTGTGCCTCCCGCCACACTGATCTGCGCGCCGCCCGGCAGTTCGACTCGGCCATGTCCCGTGTGAATCACCTGGAGCGCGGCGGCCGTCCGTTCGGCCGACAGAATCAACCCATGCTCGCGGCACAGCGCGCGCAGGACCCGGGTTTGCAGCGGGCCGGGCAATGTCAAGAACTGGCGTCGAGCAATCGTCCCGCTCGCGTCTCGAAGTTGTGCTAGCGTCTCCTGGCCAATCAACTCGAGCAATTCGCGGTCGGAGCTCACCGCGCGCGACAGTTGAGCCAACCGCTCGGAGACGCCCGGATTGATCTCGGACATCAGCGGCATCAGCGAATGCCGAATCCGGTTGCGAGTGTGTTCCAGGTGCTCATTGGACGGATCAGGCACCGGTTGCCAATCGTAGGCCCGACAGACATCCTTGGTCTCCTGCCTGGTCACGCCCAGGAGCGGCCGGACCAACTGGACCTCGTCCGTCAATGGACGCTGGGCCGGCATACCGCTGAGTCCGTCCAGTCCTGAGCCGCGCAAGATATGCAGCAGCACCGTTTCGGCCTGGTCATCCTCGGTGTGGGCCACTGAGACCACCGGCGCGCCTCGGTCCTCGGCCAGCCGCGAGAGCGCGTCGTAGCGGACCCGCCTCGCAGCCGCTTCGATGCCGGTGGAAGCGCGATCGGATTCGGCTCTGGCATTCGCCTCAACAATGTCGAGCGACACGCCAGCCTGCTCCGAGACGGTGACTGCGCCCTTGCGAAACTGGCGGCGAATCTCTTCGGACTGAATCAGGTGGTCGACATGAGCAGCGCGGACGCGCCATCCGTGCCGGCTCTGCGTGTCGGCCAACAGCAGCAGCATCGCCGAGGAGTCGGCGCCAGCCGACACCGCGGCAATCAATGGACGGCCGAAGCCGGTTCCAACGTGTTCCACGAGTGCGCGCGAGATTCGGCGGCCGATATCGCGGATCCGGCGGTCGGACGGGAGCGTCACTGCTCAACCCCGTCGTGACGGCTACTTGGCGACTTCGACTTCTTCGGGCAGCAGATTGGCCCACCAGGGCGATCGGTTGATTTCAAGAGTGCCGCGACCGGGGGCGTGTACACCGAACGATTCCTCACCGGGACGCACCATGCCCAGGTCTTCGCGTGCGATTCGTTCAATGTATGCATCGGAATCCAGCCAGGCGACCAACGCCGCCAGTTGTTCCGTGTCACGCCGGAGTTGCTCGATCTCTGCCTCTGTCTCGACGATTCGATCATCAAGACTATTGGCCTGGAGCAGGCCCTCGACGCCGCTGAATACGACAAAGCCAACCAACAACAAGGAACCGACAAACGCGATGCGCCGGAGCAACCACGGCAGCACTGCCGCCTGACCTGCCTGGCCCGGCGGGACGGGATTCCGCTGCCGTTCGGGAGCAGGGACGACCGCGGCGTCGGTCACAATCTCGACTGTGCGGTCGACCGGCATGTCGGCCATGGTCTGCGGTCTGCACCGCCGCCGATGGCACTCTACAACGAATCGACCGATCTATAGCCCGTTCAGATGATGCCGATCGTTTAACCGGACCACGGCCGGCACGCCATCGGCAATCCGAAACGTGCTGATTCCCGCGAGCCCGGTGTCGATCCGCCGCCATTCACTCGGAGGCATGCGCAGCGCGTGAACAACCAACATCTTGACGACGAAATTGTGCGTCACGATCAGTCCCGTGCCGTCGGACGGATCCGCGACCAATTGATCGAAGAGCGGCCGTGCTCGCTCGAGGACATCCATCAGGGACTCTCCACCCGGCATCGGCGCGCTGACCGACTCGTCGCCTCGCCACTGGCCCAGGAACTCGGCGAAGCGCTGGCGCACAACGGGCCACTGAAGCCCTTCGAGCTCGCCGACGTCCAGCTCGATCAGTCCCTCACAGGTTGTTGCCTCGACACCGTGCGACGCGGAAACGGCCTCCGCAAGTTTGCGAGCCCGTGACAGAGGGCTGGTCAACACCCTCGTGATCGTCTCATCACGAAGGGCGTCGACCGTCAACCGCATTTGCTCAAGTCCCAGTTCGGTTGGAGGGGAATCGGTTCTCCCCAATCCAACGCCGGCGCGATTCGCTTCCGACTCCACGTGTCGCAGGAGCATGATCCGGTTCATGCTGTCACCGGCTCTCCGGCCAACTCAATCGCCGTGCGATGAATCCGGGTTGGTTCCTCAGTTGCGCCCAGGGCCAGCATCACTTGCTCGGGACGCCCCGCCCCACGTTCGTCGTTACGCAGCCGCATCGACAGCGTCGCGACACCATCGGTCACGCCGATCAAGCTGATCTCGAGGATCAGCGGGCGTAGGTCGTATGACTTCGTTTCCTTGCCGCGCTGATGGGTCCAGGGAATCTCCGCTCGAGCCATCAACTGATCAATCGCCGCCTGCCACTCTACCTGCGAGCGAACATCGTCTGCCTCAACGACGTAACAGGCAGCGCGCAGCATTGATTGCAACGACGCCTGCTTCAGCGGTCCCTCGCGCAACTCGAGGATTCGCAGGCCCGGAGTTAGCTCAGATGAGAGGCTGCGCATCGTCTCGGCCGGGTCGACTCGTTCGGTCAAGAGCACATCGAGCAGTTCGGCTTCCGATGTCACGCCGACCGCCAGCGGCGCCGCAAGCGCGATCTTCGGTCTCGGCGAAAAGCCGTGAGAGGTGGCCAACGGCAATCGGGCTCGCTTGAAGATCCGCTCCCAAACGCGCATCAGGTCGAGATGGGAAACGTACTTGAGCGGCCCTTCGGCTGCGAAACGGATGTGGATCCGCTGGACAGCGTCAGACCGGCTCATGATCCGGCAAGCCAGGCGGCGGCTGCGGAGTGCGGATCGGACGCGCGGGAGGCGACCTCGGTGGCCAGCATGGTCAGGCGCTCCTCGCCGTCTGCCGTGTGCAATTGGTTCAGCACATTGGCGCGGGCGAGCGCGGTAATCTGCTGCCGCGCGCGCGCGAGTTCGGCCAACTCCAACCTGCCCGAGGTCTGCAGCTCATCAAAGTGCGCATCACAGGCCTCGACCAGCTTGTCGGTCCCTTCCCCCTGGGTCGCGACGACTCTAACGACAGGCGGATCCCAGCCGCGATCGGGATTGAGCGAGAGCAGCGCCTTGAGCGCCGAGACCATTCGATCCGCGCCGGGCAGGTCCGACTTGTTCACGGCGAGCACGTCGGCAATCTCCATGATGCCGGCCTTCAGCGTCTGCACTTCGTCGCCCATGTTGGGAGTGTTGACCAGGATCGTCGTCTGCGCCGCGCCGGCAATATCGACTTCGTCCTGTCCTGCCCCAACGGTCTCGATCAGGATCACATCCTTGCCGTAGGCGTCGAGCACATGGACCACGTCCTGCGTGGCTGCCGAGAGGCCGCCGAGCGCTCCGCGCGAAGCGAGCGAGCGGATGAACACGTCCGAGTCGGAGTACAACTCCGTCATGCGCACGCGGTCGCCGAGGATGGCGCCCATCGTGTAGGGGGACGAGGGATCGATGGCGACGATGCCGACGCTCTGGCCGCGCTGTCGAAACGCCTTGGCCAGCTCGTTGGTGACGGTGCTCTTGCCGGCGCCGGGAGAACCGGTCAGGCCGATCGTTCGAGCTCGCCCGCTGCGCGGGTACAACGCCCGAAGCATCTCGCGTCCGCGTTGGTCTCCGCTCTCGACCCAGCTCAGGACCCGCGCCAGCGCGCGTCGATCCTTGGCCAGCAGGAGCTGCTCAAGCTCAGCCAATCGGCCGGAAAGCTGCGGAACTGGAGTGGCCGCCGTCTCAGTCGTCACGAACGGTCGAGCTCGGGAACATGCGCGCGGACGTATTCGGCGATGTCGCCGGTATGCGCGCCGGGTCCGAAGACCGCGGAGAAGCCGGTCTCTCTGAGCGCGTCCGCGTCCTCGTCAGGGATAATCCCGCCGCCCAGGAACAACGTGTTCTCCGGAGTAATGCCGCGCTTGCGGCAGGCGTCCACCACGCGCGGGAACAGTTCAAGGTGAGCCCCGGAGAGCACCGAGAGCGCCACCACGTGCACGTCCTCCTGCAGGGCCGCCTCGGCGATCATGTCGGGGGTCTGGCGGATGCCCGTGTAGATCACTTCCATGCCGGCGTCGCGCAGCGCCCGCGCAACGATCTTCGCGCCCCGGTCATGTCCATCCAGTCCCGGCTTCGCCACCAGCACTCGAATCTGGTCCGTCAACGTTGAGGTGTCGCTCATGATCTCAGCTTTCAATCAGCATCGATCAGTTTATGCCTCCGACAGGCGCAATCGCGCACCATAAGTGTGCTTCGGCGAAATGAATGCGCCGGTATTGGCGTCGGTGACGGTGAGACCCAGCGTTCGCAGATAGGCGACGGATTCTTCGGCGTCCCTCACGGTGAGCGCCAGCATGAAGAGCCCCTCTCCGCCTTCCAACTTACGCGGAAGCGGTCCGCCGCTGCCATCCAGCGGGCGTACGAGCTCAATATCGGTCTCGCCGATGCTGAGGAATTGCGCTTCAATCCCGAGCGCCTCCGACTCGACGTGGCGCCCAACGCTGAGGCCAAACCGTTCCGTCCACTCATCGACCACCGGAGCGATCTCGTTGACGGCGACGGTGACGTGGTGCATGGCATGGGGATAGGGACCCTCGGTGGGCCCGTTGTGCGCAGGCGCGTCCGCCGGCGGCTCGGCGAGCTCGATCAGGACGCCATGGTTGGAACGGGGATGAATGAAGCCGACCATGCCCGACAAGCCCTCGCGCGGTTCGGTGTCGATCATGTTCATGCCCTTGGCTTCTGCATCCTTGTTTTCAGTCGTGACATCGGTCGTGCCGAAACACAGGTGGTGGAACCCTTCCCCGTTGGCCTCCAGGAACTTGGCGATGCCGGTCCCCTCACGTGTGGGTTCGAGCAGCTCGATCTCGCAGTTGTCGAGCGGAAAGATGACCCCACGCACGCCTTGCGATTCGATCTCTCGATCGACCACTTTGTCCAGGCCGAAGGTGTCTCGCCACAGTTCCGCGGACTTGTCCACGTCGTGCACGACGATGCCAATGTGATGTACGTGGGTCAGGGTCATCGTGTCCCCATCTCGCTCAATGGTGGGTTACTCGTCTGGTGAGGTCGGCCCGAATTTCGCTTCCAGCTCCCGCCGGTGCTCCCGATCGTGTTCCAGCGCCACGCCAAGCAGGATCCGAGCCGGATTGCCCTGGCTGTTCAGATCGGACTCAGGAATGCGCTCCACCAGCGTAGCCGTGCGTCCACGCAGATCCTGCACGGCCCGAATCAGGGCTGGCAGCCGTCGATCGCCGAGAGACGCCACCGCTGCGGCATTGGTTGAATCGATTCTTCGCGTCGGGAAATCGAGCAGGGACGGAAAGGCTCCTCCGAGGTGCTCCTCGATCGCCGCACGCTCTTCTGCCTCCCAGAACAAGCGATGGGCCGCAATCCCCTTCGGCGACCAGGCGCCATCGGCCAGCGGTTCGTCGACCTGGTCCTCAGGAACCGCCGACAGCGTCTTCAACAGCAGCTCACGCTCGGCCTGCCACCAGTACAGCAACCGTTGCGCGTCCGACCAGTCACGCTCGGATTGTCCGCCCGCCGAGCTGGGCGTCTGTCGTCCTGTCGCTCGCCTGCCGAATGGCACGTCGATGACCCCGCTTGCCCTAAACGACGATCCGTTCGCGGTACTCGCCCCAGACCTGGCGCAACGAATCGGAGATCTCTCCCAGCGTCGCCGACTGCTTGACGGCGTCAAGCATCAGCGGGACCAGATTCTCATCCGTGGCGGCGGCCTGCTGGATCGCGTCCAGCGCGGCCGACACTGCGGTCTGGTCCCGACCGTCCCGCAGCCGCTCAAGCTTCTCGATTTGCCGCTCCCGCACCGTCGGGTCGACGCGCACGATCTCGACGTCGGAATCCTCGTCGGTCTCGAAGCGATTGACGCCAACAATCACGCGACCGAGCTTGCCTGCGGACCGATCGCCGTCTCGCGCCGCCTCAGCCTCGGTTTCGACCTCACGCTGGAATCCGGACGCCGCCTCGAGAATCTCCGCTTGCTGGTAGCCCTGTTCGATCGCCGATACGGCTCCACCGAGCGCGTCGATCTGCTCGATGTAGTTCCGTGCTTCTTCTTCCAGGGCATCCGTCGTCTGCTCGATGTAGTAGGACCCGCCCAGCGGGTCGATCACGTCCGCGACCCCCGATTCGTAGCCGATCACCTGCTGGGTGCGCAGGGCGATCTCAACCGCATGCTCCGACGGCAGGCCCAGCGCTTCATCGAGGGAATTGGTGTGCAACGACTGCGTCCCGCCCAGCACGGCGGCCAGCGCCTGCAGCGTGGTCCGGATCACGTTGTTGTCCGGTTGTTGCGCGGTCAGCGTCACGCCGCCGGTCTGCGTATGGAAGCGCAGCATCTGGGCTCGCTGATTTTCGGAGCCGAACCGATCTCTGGCGATGCTCGCCCAGAACCGACGCGCGGCGCGGAACTTGCCTATCTCCTCGAGGAAGTTGCTGTGACAGGCGAAGAAGAAGGAGAGCCTCGGGCCGAAACTGTCGAACGCCATCCCCTGCTCCAGCGCCGCTTCGACGTACGCGATGGCGTTGGCCAGGGTGAAGCCGATCTCCTGGGCCGCCGTGCAGCCCGCCTCGCGCATGTGGTAGCCGGAAATCGAGATCGTGTTCCAGCGCGGAACCTCGCGCGTGCAGTAGTCGAAGCTGTCCGTGATCAGGCGCATCGACGGCTTGGGCGGATAAATGTACGTCCCACGCGCGATGTATTCCTTGAGGATGTCGTTCTGGACCGTCCCCCCGATCTTGTCGCGCCCCACGCCCTGCTCCTCGGCCACCGCGGCGTAGAGCGAGAGCAGGATATTCGCGGTCGAGTTGATCGTCATCGACGTCGTGACCCGGTCCAGCGGGATCTGGTCGAACAGCGTGCGCATGTCGTCGATCGAATCGATCGCCACGCCGACCTTGCCCACTTCGCCCTCCGACATGTTCGCGTCGGAGTCGTAGCCAATTTGCGTGGGCAGGTCGAACGCGACCGAGAGACCAGTCTGTCCCTGATCAAGCAGGAATCGGTAGCGCCGATTAGACGCTTCCGCATCCTCTTGCCCGGCGTACTGGCGCATCGTCCAGAGCCGGCCGCGATACATCGTCGGCTGGATCCCGCGCGTATAGGGATATTCGCCCGGCAGCGGCCCCGCCTCGCCGTTCTCGCCGTTCACGTAGATCGGGTCCAGAGGTTCTCCCGATGAGCGACGAAACTCATCCCGACGCTCGGGAAATCGACCGGTCGCCTTGGCGTAGGGTCCGTCCAACCAGTCCTGGAGTTTCGAGGTCATCGGATCGCTCCCTCCACCGGACGCAGCTACCCAGAGGCTACGCAGCCGCTCTCAGCAGGTCAACGATGTCAGGCGTGGGCAGCCCGTCAGACTCCGAATCGCCGCTGGAGACTCGCAATCCGACCATCAATAGCCTCGCACCACGCGTCGGCGGCCAACTCGACGACTCCGGTCTCCCCAACGAAGGCGCTGCTTACGAGCAGGTCGGCGGATTGATCTCGGAGGCTGGTCAGACTCTCGACCAGCGCTCCGGCGTCGCTCTCTAGCTCCGGGTACACCGCAGTCGCCCAGCCGCCGGAAACCGGCACGATCGTGTCGCCGGTGAACAGGTACGTCTTGCCGTGCGGCGACTCGTAGCGAAGCGTGACGCTGCCCGGTGTGTGCCCCGGCGTGTGCAGGATCTCCACTCCCGCCAGCGCCGGATCGTCGCAACCCGGAGCGATAGACAAATCGGCCTCGCCCTGGTCACGGATCGCGGCAGCGTCCGCCTCGTGGTACGCCAGACGCGACGCAAACCGATTCCGAACCGTGCCCAGCGCGGGACTCGCCTCGTCTCGGTGGCTCAGCACCTGGACCGAGACGCCGCCCAGTTCCTCGATCGAGTCCAGATCGTCCTCCTGGTCCTCGCCCAGGTTGTAGATCAGCAGATTGCCCGACGCCTTGGTCAACAGATACGCCCGTGTGCTCACCCCATCGGCGACCGCGCGCGGCGACGTCTGCCAGAGGTCGGGTTCAAGTTGTTCCATCGTTGTCCCTCGCTGTCGAGTACTTGGGTTCAGGC
>VXTH01000361.1:0-3228 GCA_009837565.1 Chloroflexota bacterium
GTTCGGGTCTGTTCGGCCCGCGTTCGCGGTTGCGCGGGTCCGGCATATGCGATGCGGGCGATAGTCGGTACGGATTGTCACTCGGCGAATTTTTTCTCCTGAGGCGGAAATCGGGGCGAAGTCCTGTGCTTTACGGGAGATCGTGCGGTTGGAGTGGACAAAAATGCACAATCGGGAACAAGTTTTGTCAATATTGCGCGTGTTTTGAGCTCGGATTGGCAAGGTCGTGACGGCTTGCGGATCGAGCGGGCGTCCAGGCTGTCCGGGCTGTCCGGGCATAGTCGACATGCAGATTCACTCCACCAATGAGATTACTTCGCACAAATGTACGTCGATAGAGTTCGAAGGATCGCAGTCCGCTCGAAGGTTGGACGTTGCTCCGGTGACACATTCGAGCGGGGTGAGCAGGGACTAAGCTGAGGACTTGCCGCCGAACGCTCCGACCCGCAGTGCTGGAGACCGTCATGTCCGACTCGTTGAACGTTCCGCTCGACAGCAATGCCGCCAGCGCGGCGCGTGAGGCGTGGGAGCGGTTCCCATCGATGCTCGGCACGAGCATCGCGACCAGGGGGATGTCGGCAGGCAACGCGACCGAGTGGGGTCTGGGGGGCGCTGCGCCGCGGAGCACGTTGCCGCCGATTTCGCTGGGCGGCGGGATCCCCGACGCCGAGACGCAGCCGCGCGCGGAACTGCTCGCGGCAATGGGTCGTGTGTTGGAACAGCCGGGTGATGGCGCGCTGGTTTATGGCGGGGCCGAGGGCTACCGGCCCCTGCGCGACGAGATGGCTGCCTACTTCGCTCGCAACCATCCAGCTCAACCGGACGCCGACTGGTACCTGCTGACCAACGGCGCCGCGGGCGCGATCGAAGCGATCTGCGCCTCGTTCCTCGATCCCGGCGACGTGGTGATCACCGAGATCCCCACCTTCGCCGGATCGCTGCGCACGATTCGCGGCAAGCAGGCCAGCGTGGTCGGCGTGGGCATGGATGACGAGGGCATTCGACTCGACGAGCTCGAGTCGACCGTCGACCGGTTGGAAGCGGCCGGCGAGCGAATCAAGCTGATCTACACGCAGCCGACCTTCCACAACCCGACCGGCCTGACGATGTCGCTGCAGCGGCGACTCGATTTGATCGAGGTTGCTGCCCGGCGGCAAATCCTGCTGATGGAAGATCACGCCTATTCGGAGCTGTACTTTGATGAGCCGCCCCCACCAACGCTTTCGGAGCTGACCGATGGCTGGGGCGTGCTCACGGTTGGCACGTTCTCCAAGGTGATTGCAACCGGATTACGGGTCGGCTGGGTGCAGGCTCGACCCGACTGGATCCAGGCGATGGTCCCCGCGCGATTCGACATGGGTAATAGTCCGCTGCTGCACCGGATGCTGCACGAGTACATGGTGCGAGGCAACTTCCGTGAACACGTCGAGCAGATGCGCCGGCTCTACGCGCTCAAGGCACAGACGCTGGCAGGCGCGCTCGAGCCGTATGGAGAGCCCTACTTCGACCTGATCGAGCCCTCGGGCGGGTTCTTCCTCTGGCTCAAGCTGCGCAATCAACTGACCGGCGATGGCGTGCGCGACGCGGCCAGCGTCGATGGGCTCAACTTCCCCTCGGGCAAGCGCTTCTATCCGGGGGCCGATCCCGGGGACGATGGCGAGTCGATTCGGCTCGCCTACTCATGGCCGCCGACTGCGACGCTGGAGGAGGCCGCCGAACGGCTCGGTCGCGCATTCCACCGAGCCGCCAACGGGGCCTAGTCCGACGCCGCCTCGGCTGGGGCCTGGATGAACTCCGGAACCTCCTGGCCTGCGTCGGTGAAGGCCTTGGCAAGCACGTCGTTGCGGCTGAATGAGACCGCGCCTCCACCTGCAGCGACCCATTGTTGAGTACCCTCGACCGACCCCAACTGTCCCTGGAACTTCGGCGCCACATAGCGGGCGAACAGCTCGAACGATTTGCGGATGCCGTCGCGATTGGCCCACTCGTGCGCCAGCATCATCAGACCGCCGAAGCCGCCCGAGTTCTCCTGCAGGATCTCGATCGCCTTGATCGCGTCGTCGGGCGTGCCGATGATCGCGCCGCCGGTCTCCACCGCGCCCTCCGGCGTCTCGGCCGTGCCGGGCAGGACTGCCTGCAGCGTGTCGCGGAAGTAGTCGATCTGCCAGGCGCGCCAGCCCTCGCGGCACTCGGCGAACGCCTGCTCGCGGGTCTCGGCGATGTACATCGGGATCACGAGCCGCCACTTGTTGCGGTCGACCGTTTGACCCTCACGCTCGGCGACCTCTTCGACCTCGGTCCACTGACCCTCGAGGTTCGAGCGTCCGCCGGGCAGGTAGACGCCGATGCTGAGCATGCCCATCCCGTACTTGCCGGCCATCTGACGGCCGGCTGGCGAGACGGTCGAGGCGACCGCCATCTCGAAGTGCGGCTTGGTGTAGGGCGAGACCTGTAGCCGCGCGTCGGTCAGCTCGAACCAGTCGGTCTTGATGTTGACCGGTCCGTCCTGCCTCAGCAGCGCCAGGATCGCCTGCAGCGACTCATCCATCCGCTGTCGCTGATAGAGCGGGTCAATGCCCATCATCTTGGCGTCCGAAGAGAGGGCGCCCGGTCCAACCCCCATCATCACGCGTCCGCGGGTCATGTGATCGAGCTGGATCATCCGGTCAACCACCATCAGCGGATGGTGATAGGGCAAGGAGACCACGCCGGTGCCGAGGCGGATGTTGCTGGTCCGCTCGGCTGCGGCGGCGATGAATACCTCGGGCGAGGCGATTAACTCCCAGCCGGCCGAGTGATGCTCGCCGATCCAGGCTTCGTCGTAGCCGAGTTGATCCAGCCATTCGACCAGCTCAAGATCTCGGTGAATCGCCAGCGACGGGTTCTCCCCGACCCGGTGAAACGGCGCCATGAAAATGCCAAAGTCCATTCGTCCGTCACTGGCCATGCCGTTCTCCATTCGTCTTCGGGCTGCTCAGCGTTACCTTGATCGCGAGTCTAACTACGGGCGACAGGTTTGAGTGGCAGGCAACCAGATGACCACTTCTCCGTACATCCAACGACGCACGACACGCTTCGATCCCACGATCAACTGGCGCGACGTCTACGCCGAACGACTGGCTACGCCCGAGATGGCCGCGGCGCTGTTCAACTCGGGCGACCACCTCTGGATTCCGCCGGGTCACGCCTCGCTGCCGATCCTGCAGGCGCTGGTCGCCCGCAGCGACG
>VXTH01000361.1:3238-7313 GCA_009837565.1 Chloroflexota bacterium
GGAGACGATGGGCGCGCTCAAGGTCGCGCCGCAGTATGGCACGCTGTTCGATCGCGACGCCGTCAACGCCGGGATCGCCGACTACCACCCCTACTGGCTGGTCGGCATTCACAAGGCCTGGGACGCGGGACGCGAGGACGAGGCCTGGCCGATTGACGTGCTGCAGCTCCGCTGCACGCCGCCCAACGATGCCGGATTCGTCTCGCTGGGCAGCTCAGTCTGGGACGGCGTGACCTCAGCCAAGCGAGCCAAGACGGTGATTGCCGAAGTCAACGACAACGTGGTCGAGACCTTCGGCGATTCCTGGCTGCACGTCTCCGAGATCGACTGTTTCGTGCCGGCGGACACACCGGTGATGGTCAATCTTGAGTTTCCAGAACCAAACCAGGTCGATCTCGGCCTGACCCACTACGTCTCGCAACTCGTCCAGGATGGCGACACGATCCAGGTCGGCGTCGGCTCGCACTCGGGAGCGCTGGCGCGTCTGGGCGCGTTCGACGAACGAGAGAACCTCTCCTACTTCGCCGAACTCACGACCGAGGGCCTGGTCCCGCTGGTCGAGCGCGGGATCATCACCGGCAAGTACTCCAAGACGCATCCGGACAAATTCGTCGCCACCGTGATCGGCAACACGCCCGACGAAATCACCACGGTCCATCGCAACCCGGCCTTCGAGACATACTCAATCGAGTACCTGCTCGACCCCCGCCAGATTGCGCGAAACGAGAACATCGTGGCGATCAACGGGGCGTTGACCGCCGATCTGAGCGGTCAGCTTGGCGTACACACCATCGGCCCGCGCGTCTACGCCGGCGTCGGCGGACACCTGGCCTTCGCGCTGGGCGCGTATCTGGCGCCCAAGGGACGCTCGGTCACCGTCCTCCCCTCAACCAGCCGCGACGGAACGATCTCGACGATCATGGCTCAGTTTGACCCCGGCCAGATCGTCACGGTGCCGCGAGACATCGCGGATACCGTCGTAACCGAGTACGGCATCGCCCGCCTGCTGGGCAAGACGGTGCGAGCGAGGGCGGAAGAGCTCATCGCCGTCGCCCATCCCGACTTCCGCAGCGAGCTGCGCAAGGCGGCTCAGAAGCTGTTCTATCCGTAGACGAGAACGACCGTCGGGCGATGAGGCTCTACACCATCGGCTTCACGAAGAAGTCGGCTCGAGAGTTCTTCGATGATCTACTTAGACCCAGCGGGGCGAAGCGCGTGATTGACGTCCGCCTGAGACCGTCGTCGCAACTTGCGGGGTTTGCCAAGGTCTCGAAGTCAGAAGGCGACTTCCAATTCCTGCTTCGACGCCTGTGCGACTTGGACTATGCCCATGTCCCGTCGCTGGCGCCGTCGGACGAGTTGTTCAAGAGTTATCGCGCAGGCGATATCACGTGGGACGAGTACAGCGAGCGGTATCTCCAACTGCTGGCGGAGCGACGGGTGGAGCGTGTGCTGGATCGTGGGCTGTTCGACGACGCGGTGCTGCTCTGCAGTGAGGACAGTCCGGAGCGATGCCACCGCCGGCTCGCCGCCGAGTACCTGCGGCGGCAATGGGGTGAAGTCGAAATCGTCCACCTCTAGGAGTGGTCGCGGATCCAATCGCCGATGTGCTGGATCGCCTCTTGGCCCTCGGGGAGCATTGGGGCGAAGCCTTGCCAGACATGGAACATGTCGTCCCAGATCTCTTCAACGACTTCGACGCCGGCCTCGCGGGCCCTGGCGGCGACACGCTCGGTGTCTCGGCAGATCATCTCGACGGAGCCAGCCTGCAGGAGCAGGGGACAGATTCCTTCGTAGTCAGCGAAGACCGGCGACAGCAGCGGATCCCTACGGTCAGCGTCGCCTGCATACATGGCCGCCCAACCCTGGGACGCGTTGATCGCCACCGTGTTGTCGGGGATGGTCGGATCCTCGAGTCCGAACGCCGACAACTCTTCCGGTCGGGCGGCCAGATCGGCCCAGGGGGAAAGGCCGATGCCGCCGGTCGGCATGCGCACACCGCGCTCGCGCGCGGCGAGGAGTGTGGCCAGCATCAGACCGCCGCCGGCCGAGTCCCCACCCACGAACACCGCGCTCGCGTCGCCCGGTTCGACGGGTCCGTTGCCCCAGAGGTACGCGAGCCCGGTGATCGCGTCGTCAACGGCGGCAGGGAAGACGTGCTCCGGCGCCAATCGATATTCCAGGTTGAGCGCCACGCAGCCCGCTGCGCGACAGATGTCGGCGACCAGTCGGCGGTGCGTCCCGATTGATCCGAGCACGTATCCGCCTCCGTGGACATAGAGCAGGCGGCGATTGTGATCGGCCCCGGGCAGCACGGTCCATTCGCCTCGTACGCCGTTGATGTCCACTGCCGTGAGCGAGATGTCGTCCTGCAGCGGGAAACTGAAGCCTTCTTCCATCGCAGCGCGCTGCTCCGCGACGCTCAGTTCCTCGCCAATCATGCTGGCGGCCTGCGCCTTCATCGCCTCGACGACCTGGTAGTACTCCTCAGACGGCATGGGACTCTCCTCTGGATTCCGGGCACGGAAATGGGCTACGCGTGCTGGTTGATGAACTCGCCGATCCGGTCGATCGCCTGTTGGCCTTCGGGCAGCAGAGGTGCGAACTGGTGCCAGACGTGGAACATCTCGTCCCAGATTTCTTCGACGACGTCGACGCCGGCCGCGCGGGCACGCTCGGCGGCTCTGGTTGTATCGGAGAGCAGCATCTCCGCGCCGCCCACCTGCATCAGCAGCGGCGGCAACCCGGTGAAGTCGGCGTAGAGCGGCGAGGCGAGCGGGTCTGCGGCGTTCGATCCGGCCAGATACTGGCTGGCCAGATCTTCAAGCATTGAGGTGTCGCTCTCCAACGGATCCTCATCGCCGTCAGCGGTGACGTAGTCGCCGGTGATCGCCAGGTCGGTCCAGGCGGAGATCGCGATCGCCGCCGTCGGTTGAACGATGCCCTGTTCACGAGCGGCCAGCAGCGTGGCGAGCGTCAGACCGCCACCTGCAGAGTCGCCCGCGACGAAGACCGACCTGGCTACTCCGGTGCCGTCTGGGCCGTTCTCGCCAATGAATGTGAGGCCCGCGATGGCGTCTTCGACCGCTGCCGGAAAGGGATACTCGGGCGCGAGTCGGTAGTCGAGGTTGAGGACCGCACATCGGCCAGCCGCCGCGATGTCCTCACACAGCCGGCGGTGCGTCACCGCCGAGCCGTACACATACCCACCACCATGGAAGTACAGGACCCTCCGGCTTGGGTCCGACTCGGCCACGGTCACCCATTCGCCCGGGACGCCATTGGCTTCGACCCGGGCAATGCTCGCCGCATCTGTCGCCGGGAAGGATCTCTCCTCCATCGCCTGGCGGATCTGTTGGCGTGTGGGATTGACCAATGGTCGCGGGCGATCCTCGATCAGCTTGAGCACCTGCTGCAGCTCCGGCGATGCCATCGTTCGACTCCGAGCAATCCTCAGCGTCCCGGTTTGGCCTCAGGCGTGCTGGTTGATGAACTCGCCGATCCGGTCGACGGCCGCCTGGCCCTCGGGCAGCATTGGCGCGAACTGGTGCCAGACGTGGAACATTTCGTCCCAGACTTCTTCCACCACGTCGACGCCGGCCGCCCGCGCTTTCTCGGTGACGCGCGTCGTGTCTGCCAGCAGCACCTCGGCGTCTCCGACCTGGAGCAGCAGCGGGGGGAGTCCGGCGTAGTCGGCGTAGAGCGGCGAGGCGAGCGGATTGTCTGCGTCCGCGCCGCCGAGATACTGGGAGGCCATCCCTTCGACCATTGATGGATCCGTAATCAGCGGATCTGCGTCTGCTCTGGTCTGTATTGTCTCGCCGGTGATCGCGAGGTCGGTCCAGGCCGAGATCCCGATCGCCGCATTGGGTTGATCGACGCCCTGCTCCCGCGCCGTGAGCATGGTCGCAAGCGTGAGGCCGCCGCCGGCCGAGTCGCCGGCGACAAACGTGGACTCGGCCGCGCCTTCGCCATTTGGTCCGTTGGATTGGATGAATTTGAGTCCCTCGATCGCGTCCTCGACCGCAGCCGGGAAGGGGTTCTCAGGAGCGAGCCGGTAGTCGAGGTTCAGCAC
>VXTH01000361.1:7323-8422 GCA_009837565.1 Chloroflexota bacterium
TAGTCGAGGGTCAGCACGGAGCAGCCGCCGGCGCGAGCGATGTCCTCGCACAAACGTCGATGCGTGACCGTCGATCCGATCACGTAGCCGCCGCCGTGGACGTAGAGCAGACGCCGATTCGGGTCGGATTCAGGCACGGTCACCCATTCGCCGGGCACGCCGTTGGCAGTGACCGGCGTGACCGTCGCAGCGTCGGTGACCGGGAATGATCCGGCCTCCATCCCGGCGCGCATTTCCTCGAGGGTCAGGTTGCCCGCACCGAGCGGACGCTCCGCCATCAGTCCGAGCACCTTCTGTAGTTCTGCCGAAGCCATGTGTCAGTTCCTTACCAGGTTGGTGTGTCGAGTCGGGCGCAGGCTAACGACTCCGGTGCGTCATACTGCGAGCAATCTGATCTCATTCCGCCAGATCTCAGGGAATTTCACCATGCGCGTCCTCGCCCCACCCAACGCCGCCACGCTCGCCGGCAAGATCGAAGCCGTCAAGCAACTCGAAGCCGACGGCTTCGCCGGCGCGTTCCTGCCCTCGATGGCGCACGACGCGATGACCGTGCTGGCGCTGGCAGCGGGCGAGACCTCGGAGATCGAGCTCGGCACTTACGTGATTCCGACCTACACCCGCCACCCGGTCGCGATGGCCCAACAGGCCCTGGCCGTCAACGCCGCGGCCGGCGGACGGTTCACGCTCGGACTTGGCCTCTCGCATGAAGTCGTGATCAAGGACTCCTGGGGGCTCGACTTCAGCAACGTCGTCCGGCACATGCGCGAGTACCTGGAGATTCTCGTTCCCCTGATGCGCGGCGAGGTCGTGCACCACCAGGGCGAGGCGTTCGAAGTCCACTCGCAGGTCGAACTCCCTGACTGCGAGCCGCCGCCGGTGATCGTCGCCGCGCTGGGGCCGCAGATGCTCCGCGTTACGGGACGGCTCGCCGACGGCACCGCGCTCTGGCTGGCGGGTCCGAAGTGGATTGAGGAAGTCGTCATTCCCGAGATGGGCGGCGCCGCACGTGAGGCGGGCAAGCCCGAGCCACGCGTGATCGCAGGCGTGCCGATCTCGGTCACCGCCGACCCGGACGGCACGCGCGAGCGCATCTCCAGGG
>VXTH01000072.1:0-8383 GCA_009837565.1 Chloroflexota bacterium
GACCCGAACAGATCCGAACAGGATCGAACGCGTTCGGCTGGCAAACCGACCGAGCAGGACCGAACAGACCCGAACAAGCCCGAACAGGCCCGAACGCACCAGGCACACGATCTCCGGTGAAACACAGGAGATCGCGACCGGCGCCCACTCAAATCGCAGCCAGCCTGAACACCCGAACGCCGCTGTAGGATCATCCCATGCCTTCCGATATACGCCTCGGCGTGCTCGATCAGATTCCGATTCGTGACGGCGGTACTGCGGCCACGGCGATCTCGGAGTCGTTCGAGTTGGCCGAGACCTGTGATCGCCTGGGCTACTCGCGTTACTGGTTGGCCGAGCATCACAACGCCGGCTCGCTGGCCTGCGCCTCGCCTGAGGTGCTGATTCCACAGGTCGCGGCGCGGACGTCGCAGATTCGCGTCGGCTCGGGCGGGATCATGCTGCCCCATTACAGCTCGCTCAAAGTGGCCGAGAACTTCCGCACGATGACGACGCAGTTTCCCGGCCGGATCGACCTTGGAGTCGGACGAGCGCCAGGCTCCGACGGCCGCACTGCGCGCGCGCTCGTGCATGGCCCCGGCGCGCTCGGGATTGACCACTTCCCCGAGCAGTTGCTCGACCTCTACGGCTGGCTGGCCGACGATCTGCCGCCCGATCACCAGTACCGCGAAGTCCGCGCCGCGCCTCCGGGCGCTCCGATGCCGGAGCTCTGGCTGCTAGGGTCATCGCACTACGGCGGGCACGTCGCTGCCGAGCTGGGCTGGTCGCACTGTTTCGCTCACTTCATCTCGCCTGAAGGCGGCGAGCAGGTCGTGCGCAAGTACCGCGAGCGATTCCAGCCCTCGCCGGTCAGCTCCGAGCCGAGAGCGTCGTTGGGCGTCTCGGTGACGGTGGCGGAGACCGACGAAGAAGCAGAGCAGCTTTGCTGGAGCCGCTGGTGCTGGCGGATTAAGGGCAATCGCGGTGCCCGTGGCGGGATTCCCTCTGTTGAAGAGGCGATGAACTTTCCCTACTCACAGCCCGAGCTCGACTACATCGGCTACATGCAAAACCGCAGCATCCACGGTTCCCCGAAGCGGGTGCGCGAGCAGCTGGAGAAGCTCGCCTCAACCTACGACGTCGATGAGTTCATTGCGCTCACCATCACCTACGACTTCGCCGCCCGGATCCGTTCCTATGAGCTGCTGGCGGACATCTTCGAACTGCCCGCCCCGGAGCTCAGTCAAGCGGCGGTTGACTGACCAGCGGCGCAGGATCAAGGCCATGCTCGGACAGGATCTCCGACGCAATCCGCCGCGCAACGTTGTAGCCGGCATCGTCCCGACCCTCGACGAGCACGGTCAGATACGGCGTCGTGTTGGATGCCCTGATCACGCACCACGCGCCCTCCGCCTGCGATGACAGATCGATCCGGGCGCCGTCAATAGCAATCACCGGCCAGCGGTGACGAGCCTGCTCGGTGATAGCTCTCGCGACGTCGTGCTTTCGATGGTCGGGGCAGGCGATCTTGACCTCCGGAGAAATCGGATAGCGCGGGATCGCATCCAGCATCGCCTCCAGCGAGGTTCGTGACGCAATCTGGGCGATGCGGCAGGCTGTTCGAACCGCGTCGTCGGTGTAGTGCGGTGGGTCGTCCAGCCGATAGAAGTAGTGGGTCGAGGATTCGCCGCCGAATTCGATGCCCCGTTCCCGCATCGCGTACTTGCCCAGCGAGTGCCCGACGGAGCCGAAGAAGGCCGTGCCGCCCAGTTGCGAAATGTGATCGATCACGGCCCGCGACGTCTTCACGTCGACGTGGATCGATGCCCCCGGATGCTGTGTCAACCAGTCCTGCGCCAGCAGCGCGAGCACCTGATCGGGCGCCGCGCGACGACCGCGACCGTCGACCAGGCCCAGCCGGTCGCCGTCGCCGTCAAAGGCAAAGCCAAGATCGGACGCCGTCTCGGAAACGACCGACGCCAGCTGGGCCACGTTGGCGCCGTGCTGAGGATCGGCGGGATGCGCCGGCTCGGACTCCTCCGGGTCATCGTTGATCGCGATCACTTCACAACCGATTGCCCGCAACGCGGCTCCCGCCGTCACCGTGGCGACGCCGTTGCCGGGATCGATCGCGACCTGCAGCGGACGTCGCAATCGAAAAGACTGGGCCAGGCTGCGAACGTAGGCTGGTCTCGGGCTCCAGAGGCTGCGCTCGCCCTGTCGCACGCCGGCCGAAACGCCCGACGCTACGCGGTCGGCGACCGCCTGGATCTGCTCCGGCAAGAGCGGCATCGCATCGGTGTGGAGCAGCTTGATCCCATTGTCCTCGGCTGGATTGTGTGACGCGGTGACGACCAGTCCGGCAGTGGGACGCTCCTGAGTGAGCAACGCGTTGGCCCAATAGACCAGCGGCGACGGCGCGCGGCCAATGTCGACGACGTCCAGTCCGGCATCCAACAAGCCCGCAATCGCGGCCTGTTGCAGCGCCGGCGTGGTCGCTCGGTTGTCACCTCCGACGACGACCTGTTCCGCCGAATCGACCACGGTGGCGAAGGCCAATGCGATTCGAAGGGCCAGGTCCGGCGTCAGCAACGCGTCAGGCCCAAGCGCATGCCCGCGGATGTCGTAGGCGCGGAAGATCTCACGCGGGATCGGCGCTGATGTCATGGATCATTACCCTACGTCCATGCCGCTCCAGATCTCCGGGATCGACCTCCAGCGAACCCTGTTTCGCTTCCTGACCAAGTCGGCCCGCAAGGGTGAGCTGGTCGATCCGGAGGCTGCTGCGAGGCGTTTTCCGGCCGCGGAGGGGAGCGTCGATGTGGCGGAGATCGCAGAAGGCATGCAAGCCACAGTGTCAGAGATCTACCCCGAGGCTCCGGATCTGCGCGGCTTGCTGGGCGGAGCTTCAGAGCGGGAACTCGCGGCCATGCAATCCTTCGACTGGGTCACGGTCGGAATCTACGCCTTCGGGCTGCCGCCGACCAAGACGCGATCAGGGACGCCCGAGAATTCGGCTCACCGAGCGCTCAAGGAATGGGCCGCGTCGAACGGTGACGCGCTCAATGCGCCGTCGGGCTCGGTCGGCGCGACCGAGCGCTGGTTTCCGTCCGGTGACGAGTCCGACGCCGCCTTCATCGGCGAATCCGAGTCGTTAATCGTCGAGGTACGTCCCGCCGGCGCCGAGACCCATGAGTTGCAGCAGGCCCTCTTCACGTTGGTCAAGATGCGCGCCGTTCGGTCGGCAGAGTTGTCGCTGGACGGTCGAACCGATGATGTCCGGGTGACCCTGGTCGTGGAGCAGGATCCGGGTCCCGCAATCCATCAGTTGGCCGAGGCGCTGCGCGTGACCGTCTACGTCAGATGAGGGATTGCGGACCGATGATTGGTGGTTCGTCCAGTTGGTCGGTGCCTGATACCGACGCGTGTTGCGACAGCGCGGAGTGAAGTTGCTCGGCGATTCGCCGGTAGGCCGCCTCATTCACGGCTTCGAAGCGCAGACTCAGGACGGGAGCGGTGTTGGATGCGCGAGCGTGGAGCCAGCCGTCTGCAATGGTGACCCGGGCACCGTCGCTGCGATCGATCTGAGAGTGCCTGTGACGTTCCGCAAACCAGTGGCCGATCTGCGCGGCGACCGATGCCTTCTGATCGTCGGGACAGGGCAGCCGAAGCTCAGGCGAGATCGGGCGCGGTTCAATCTCGGCCATCTCTTCCGCCAATGTCCTGCCGCGCTCGGACAGATATGACAGCAGCGCGCAGGCGGCGTAGACGCCGTCGTCGATCCACGGCGCGTGCTCGCCCGGCCGATACCCCGGGCCGAACATGATGTGGCCGCTGGTCTCGCCGCCGAAGGACATCTGTCGTTCTCGCATGGTGCGACGGAAGAAGGAATAGCCGGTCCGGGTAGAGACCGCTGCGCCGCCGCGCCGGCCGATGTCCTCGATCACGCTGCTGCTGGTCTTCATGTCCAGCAACACCTCCGCTCCCGGTCGCCGAGCCAGCAACGGCCTCGCCAGCACCGCAGTCAGCCAGTCGGCCTCGTAGCGGCGTCCGAGGTGGTCCAACACGCCGATCCGGTCGCCGTCCCCGTCCCAGGCGATCCCGAGAACGGCATTCACAGCGGTGACGACGCCCGCCAAGTCACGTAGCTGCGCGGGCTCCTGAGGATCGGCGGCGACCTCAGCGGGGCGGGGCGCCGCCCGGATCGCGTGGACTCTGGCGCCCAGTGACGTGAGGGCCGCGGGAGCAGTGAGCGCAGTCGTGCCACTGCCGGGATCGATTGCGACATTGAGGTCCGTTTCGTTTCCGAAACGCTGATGCAGCAGCTCCAGGTACGGCGAGCTCGCGTCAAGCTCGTGTCGGTTGCCGACTGCTGCAGATTGAGCGGGCCGAGTTCTGGCGATCTCCAGGATTTCGTCCGGCATCAACGGCATCGCCTGTTCGGCCAGCAGCTTGAACCCGTTGTACTCCGGCGGGTTATGGCTGGCGGTGACGACCAGGCCCCCGCCGAGTTGACGTTGATCAATCGTCCAGCCGATCACCGGTGTTGGCGAGAGTCCGGCCGAGAACACGTCGATGCCGGCGTCACGCAGTCCCTCGATCGCTGACTCGTACAACGCTGGCGAGCTCGCCCTCGCGTCCCGACCGACGACGACAGACTCGGCTCCCCGCCGGACCAGCCACTGACCGAACGCGTCGCCCACGCGACGGGCGAACGGTTCGTCGATCTGTTCGGGAACCGTCCCGCGAATGTCGTAGGCGCGCACGATGTCAGCGGGCAACACGGTGGAGGACATGTCACCACTCTATGGCGGCGCCAGGCGCCGTTCCCGCATCGCCCGGTTGCCTGTGAGGAGGCGCCGCCAATTGACAGTGGTTCAGGGGCGCTCATAGCCTTGTCAGGTGCGCCCGCTGGGTGGGCGGGTTTGATGTTGAGTGTGCTTTCCCGGAGGTGTCAGGATGGAAGACAAGACTGTCTCGCTCGTCAATGGACGATTCAACGTTGGCTACATGGAGGCCGGATCTGGTCCAGACCTGCTCTTCATCCATGGCGCCGGCGGACTGATGTGGGACCCGTTCCTCGAGCAGCTCTCGCAGCATCACCGCGTGCTGGCTCCGAAGCTGCCCGGCACGGCCAACTCGACCGGCGTCGAATGGCTGATGGACCACCACGATGTCTTCTACTTCTACTGGGATTTCCTCGACGCCATGGGCGTGGACGATGTGATCGTCGTCGGACACTCAATGGGCGGCTGGTTCGCAGCCGAGGTGGCCGCGATGCAGCCCGGCCGCGTTTCGAAGCTGGTCCTGATCGCTCCGGTCGGACTCTGGAACGACGATTACCCGGTTGCCGACTTCTTCGCGATGCTGCCCAACGAACTCGTGCCGGCGCTGTTCCACGACACCGAGCACCCCGGCGCGAAGATGATGACCGCGCCGCCGCCCGAGGATCCGGACGAGCTGCGCACGGCCACCGTCGAGCGGGCCAAGATGATGCAGACCGCGGCCCGATTCCTCTGGCCGATCCCAGACAAGCGCCTGTCGGAGCGGATTCACCGCGTGACTTCGCCGACCCTAATCGCCTGGGGCGCATCGGACGGACTCGTTCCGCCGCAGTACGCCGAGGACTTCAACCGCGCGATTCCGAACTCCGAGGTCGCCATGTTCTCCGCTTCCGGTCACATGCCGCAGGTCGAAGAGCCGGAGGCGCTGCTGGCCAAGCTCGGCGAGTTCCTCTCCGCCTAGCGGGGGCGGCATGTCTGCCAGGAGCGGTCTCGACGCGCCCGTTGCCGGTAGCAAGGTTGCGCACTATCGCGATGTCTTTCATCGCTTCGCTCGGGTTGAAGCGCCGGATCTTGCCTCGCCGATGTACGCGGAGCTGGCGTACGGCGTTTCGCTTGACCGGGAACTTCTTGAGCTGGCCGCGAAAAAGCGTAAGCGCCAGCCGGCGCCAAACATGCTGTTCGCCGCCGTCCAGTACCTACTGCTCAGTGGCGGGGACTATGCAGGACACCGTCTGGCGGTTCATTACCCGATCGTTTCTGGTGAAGAGCGGCCGATGGAACCCGCGATGCCGGCCTTTCGCGATTTCTGTCTGACCCACCGCGACGAGATCCTGGAGTTGATCCGCACGAATCGAACGCAGACCAATGTCGTTCGGCGCTGTACCTGTCTGCTGCCCGCCTTCTCGATGGTTCAACGAGAGTCGGGATTACCGCTCGCCCTGGTCGATATCGGCGCCAGCGCCGGGCTCAATCTCAATGTCGATCGCTATCGCTACCGCTATCTGCGCGGCGGACGTGAAGAGGCAACGTGGGGACACCCTGACGCCAACGTCGCGCTGGAGGCAGAGTTGCGCGGCGGCGGAGCCATGCCGCCGCTGGCCGACAATCTGGTGGTCTGGTTCCGCGGCGGGATCGATCTCAATCCGATCGACCTGCGCAACGAGGACGAACTTCGATGGCTGCGGGCGTTGATCTGGCCGGAACACGTCGAGCGTCACGAACGCCTGATCGACGCGGCGGCCGAACTGGACCGTTCCCCGGTCGATTTGCGCGGCGGCGACGCAGCAGAGTTGCTGCCCCAGATGATTGCCGATACGCCGCCGGACGCCGCGTTGACCGTCTACTCGACGGTGGCGCTGTACCAGTTCCCGGCTGCCGGCCGCGAGCGGATCATTCGGACATTGACGGAAACCAGCCTCAGCCGCCCTGTCTGGCTCGTGACGCTAGAGCTGAAGCTGGAAGACATCGACGACCTGCAGGATCCGACGCTGGCAATCACGCGTTTCGCCAGCGGAGAGCGTCGTCGCCAACTACTGGCCAGGTCATCCCCCCACGGCTGGTGGATCGAGTGGGCGGCGTAAGGTAGCCACGGACGACATCAGCCGATCGAAGCATCGGCAAGCCGAACGTGTACGAAGCTTTCGCTCAACCATTCCGCCGGATCCGGATTCGGTTACGCGTAACGACGACGATGCACCGTTCACCGAGCGCAGCTGAGTGCTGCTCCAAGAGTTCGCGCATCGCAACAACCTTCTCGTCGACAGTCAGATTGGTGAAGCGAATGATGCCAACATGCGGTTGTCGCCGGACGAACACAAGCTCGCCGAAATCCTTGTCCTCCGTGATGAGGACTCGTTCCTGCACTCGGGCAAGATCCAGTAGCTCGGTGTCAGTTGCTGTAGGACCAACGTCAATCGCGGATAACACATCGTGGCCCTCGGAGAGCAGCATGGACTGCAGGCTCCGCGAGGCGGCGCAAACATCGAGCAAGAATTTCATTGCTACCGAGCGAGCGAACGCTCATGGAGGTACTCTCCGGCGATCGAGCGGTGGGCATAGAGCAGGCAAGCCTGGATGTCTGCAGACTCAAGGAATGGGTACTCCGTCAGGATCGTTTCCGGGGAATCGCCTGCGGCCAACATGGCGAGCACATGTTCCACCGCAATCCGCATACCTCGGATGACCGGCTTGCCGCCCAGTACCTCCGGGCGCACCACGATCCGGTCGAGCAGATCAGCCTCTGTCATCTGTGCAGCCCTTCTGCGTCCCGGTGGACAATGCAATCGTACCGAGTCCGGGACGCCTACTAGGCAGCGTCGATAGAACCTAGCCCTTCAGGGCTTCGAGGATCTTGGCGAACTCGTTGGGGTCCGACTCCATCACGTTGACGCTGTGCAGGAGGGCTCCGGCGGCCTGTTCCTGTTCGAGGCGTTCGACGCATTCCTCGGTGGTGCCGACGAAGCCGAATTGTTCCAGCATTTCGCCGGGAATCGACTCTGCGGCTGCTCCACCGCCGCCCTCTTTCCAGGCCAGTCGGGCGGCGTTGGCCTCGTCCTCGTAGCCCTGGCGCGAGAGCTGGCGGTAGTAGAACTCGCCCATGCGGGCGCAGTAGAAGGCCAACGTGCCGGCCTGTCCGGCGCGAGCGCGGGCCTGGGCTTCGGGTGAGTTGGCGACGGTGACGCCGCCCGGCGCGCGGATCGTGAAGTCTGCGGGATCCTTGCCTGCTTCGCGGACCCAATCGTTGACCTGGTCGATCTCCTCCTTGAGCCGGTCCATCGGAATCATGATCGGGAGCCAACCGTCAGAGATCTCGGCGGTCATTTGCACCGACCTGGGATTCAGCGTGGCCAGGTAAATCGGCAGTTGCTTGCGATAGGTGTCGAAGCGCAGCGTGAAGCCACGCTGGAGCTTGAACAGGTCGCCGTCGTAGTTGAGCCGCTCGCCGGAGAACAGGATCTTCATGATCTCAACGGTCTCGCGCATGCGCTTGAACGCCGGCTGGAAGGGAACGCCGTGGAAGTGTTCGATCACCTGCGGTCCGGAGTTGCCCCGTCCGACGATTACACGGCCTTCGGACAGCTCGTCGATGGTGGCGAAGTGCTGGGCGAGCGCTGCCGGAG
>VXTH01000138.1:0-3739 GCA_009837565.1 Chloroflexota bacterium
GAGTGGTGGTTGTCGGCCATCTCCCCCTTCGCGGTGAAAGACAGCTAGTTCTCGTGGAAGGGTGAGCCGCAGAACTCCTCGTAGTCGATCAGCTTGGTCACCGTTGGGGCGTCGCCGCACAGTGGACACTGGGGATCGCGGCGAATCTTGACGGTGCGGAAGTCCATGGCCAGGGCGTCGTACAACAGGAGGCGGTTCTTGAGCGGCTCGCCTTGCTCGAGCAGGACCTTAATCGCTTCAGTCGCCTGGATTGCGCCGACAGTGCCGGGCAGTACGCCGAGGACGCCGGCCTCGGAGCAGGACGGAACCATGCCCGGCGGCGGCGGCGAGGGGTAGAGGCAGCGGTAACAACCCTCGCCAGGGAAGAAGGTCGTGACCTGACCTTCAAAGAGGAAGATCGATCCGTCGACGAGGACTTTCTCGGCGAGGAAGGCGGCGTCGTTGATCAGATAGCGGGTGGCGAAGTTGTCGGCTCCGTTGATGATCACGTCGTACTCGGGGATGATCTCCATGGCGTTGTCGGAGGTCAGCGGCGAGGTATGGGTGATCACGTTGATGTTCGGATTCATTTCCAGAATCCGGTCCTTGGCCGAGTCGACCTTCAGTCGTCCGATGTCCGAGGTGCCGTGAATGATCTGCCGTTGCAGGTTGGAGCGGTCGACGACATCGAAGTCGGCGACGCCGATCGTGCCGATCCCGGCTGCCGCGAGGTAGACGAGGACCGGCGATCCGAGTCCGCCGGCGCCGACGGCGAGGACCTTGCCGTCGATCAGCTTGCGCTGGCCGAGCGGACCGACCTGGTCCATGATCAGGTGCCGAGAGTAGCGCTCGACCATCTCCGGCGTCATTGCCGCACCGGCGCCGCCGGCGATCGCCGGAATGACGGCCAGCTCGTCGCCGTCCGAGACCGGGGTCTCGGGGCCTTCGAGCGAGGCAATTTCGTGATTGTTGACGTAGACGTTGACGTGTTCGAGCAGCTCCTGCTCGCCGTCAAAGACCATCTCACCGAAGCCGGGGAAGCGCTGATCGAGATCGCGCAGCACGCCGTTGACGTCGATTCCGTCGGCGTCGACGAAGGTGCGATTGCCCGTGATCTTGCGGAACGGCGTTGGAATGTAGACCTTCACGCTCATTGACTTGTCCTCTCAGCCTCTCAGCTCGCTCGCTGTACCTAGCTCTCGGAGAGCGGCATCGACAGGTACCGCTCACCTGTGTCGCAGATCGTGGTGACGACACGACAACCGGGTCCGAGACGCTCGGCGACGACGTTCGCCGCGTATACGTTCGCGCCCGATGAAATTCCACACAAGATTCCCTCTTCACGCGTGAGCCGGAGCATCATCTGCTCGGCGTCGCGATCGGATACGCCAATCACCTCGTCGTAGACCTCGCGGTTGAGGACACCGGGCACGAATGATGCGCCGATGCCCTGAATGGCATGGACGGAGAAGCGTCCGCCCTGCAGGACCGGGGAGCGCTCAGGCTCGACCGCCGTCACGGATAGCCCGGGCCGCCGTTCGCGCAGCACTTCTCCGACGCCGGTGATGGTACCGCCGGTGCCCACGCCCGTGACGAATGCGTGGAGTCGCTCGCCGTCGGGCATCTCCCGATGTTCCAGCGCCGACCAGATTTCCAGTGCGGTGGTTCGGCGGTGGATCTCGGGATTGGAGAGATTCTGAAACTGCTGCGGCATGAAGTAGCCGTCCTCGGAGGCCAGTTCCTCGGCCGCGAAGACGGCGCCGGTCATGCCCTCGATCGCGGGCGTCAGGACGACCTCCGCGCCGAAGCGCTCCAGCAACCGACGACGCTCGTGCGACATGTCCTCAGGCATGGTCAGGATCAACCGATAGCCCTTGACCGCGGCCACCAGGGCAAGTCCGACGCCGGTGTTGCCAGAGGTGGGCTCGACAATGATGTCGCCTGCCTGCAAGGCACCGCTGCATTCCGCGTCTTCGATCATCGACTTGGCGATCCGGTCCTTGACCGATCCGCCCGGATTGAGTGATTCCAGCTTGGCGACCACCTCGGCGCCGCCGTCGGGCACGACGCGCGTGAGCGTGACCATCGGCGTCGCGCCGATCAGATCAAGCACAGAATTTGCCAGGGGCGGTCGAGTCAGGCTCAAGGTGGGGTTCGTCTCGTCGGGGTTGTTCTAGATCTGGTATCGACCACCGGTCGGTGATCCCAGCAATGCCGATTCCGCGGCCAGGTCGGCGATTGAGCGGTCGGCCAGTGTGGTCAGGATGGCGGCGCGCACATCGTCCCAGAGGCGGACTTGCGCGGCCGCCCCGGTACAGCGCTCGGAGGCTCGCCCGTTCTGCGCGCCGCGCTCGAGGCAGTCGGCCAACGTCAACGGGCCCTCAAGCGCCTCGACCACGCGATCCAGCCGGATGTCCTCGGGTGGGAGGGCGAGCTGGTGTCCGCCCTGCGCGCCACGGGCGGAAGAGATGAAGCCGGCGGCGCGCAGACGTCCTAGCACCTGGCCGGCCAGCGAACCGGGGATGCCCTGCCGCTCGGCGATTTCGGCCGACGGAATCGGCGCGCCATCGTCGTGCTGCGCGAGATCGACCAGGGCGCGAATGCCATAATCGCTCGTGGACGACAGCTTCATCATCGCGGGCGCGTCTCCAGACACACCGCATCTGGGGCGATGCGGATAATCTTGACTGAAATAGTAACATTTCCCTTCGCCCGGACGGCCACCGGGGCCGATCCTCCGCCTGGAGCCTGCCCATGACGACCATCAGCAGTGCATTCGACGCGACACAGATCGAGGCGACGGCGGTGCGGCTGGCCTCCGCACATCCCTCGGAGATCATTGCCGAGGCGCTGGCGCACTTCGACGGGCTGACCATTTCCTTCAGCGGTGCGGAGGATGTCGTGCTCGTCGACTTTGCCGCTCGCGAGGCGGAGAAGCTGGGTAAGCAGTTCCGCGTCTTCACGCTGGACACGGGACGGCTGCATCCGGAGACGCTCGAGTTCATCCAACGCGTGAGCGACCACTACGACGTTCCGATCGAGGCCTACCATCCGCAGGCAGACGCGGTCGAGGCGCTGGTCCGGGAGAAAGGGTTGTTCAGCTTTCGCTCCGACGGTCACCAGGAATGCTGCGGGATCCGCAAGGTCGAGCCGCTGGGCCGGGCGCTGGCCGACGTTGAAGCGTATGTCACGGGTCAGCGCAAGGACCAGTCACCAGGAACGCGAGCCGACATCCCGATCGTCCAGCTCGACCCGGGATTCGGCCGGGCAGACGATCCGCTGGTCAAATTCAATCCGCTGGCGAACTGGAGCTCGGCCCAGGTCTGGCAGCAGATCATGGCCTACGGCGTGCCCTACAACCCGCTGCACGACCAGGGATTCAAATCGATCGGTTGCGCACCCTGCACTCGCGCGACTCATCCCGGTGAACACGAACGCGCCGGTCGCTGGTGGTGGGAAGAGGCGACGCAGAAAGAGTGCGGCCTGCACTCGATCAATCTGGAGAGTCTGGAGCGCTAGCCGTCAGGATCGCATCGACGAGGTCACTGGCGACGATTGGCGCCTCGGCCAGCACATGGCCGTCCCTGGTCGCAACGACCGGTACTGAATCTTCGTATTCACCTTCATCCGTCGACCAGTCGAACCGCATCGCCGCCGAGAGCGAGGCCATCAACTCCTGCGCTTGATCGCAGGCGCCGCAGTCGGATTTGACCCAGAGGACAAGTTCGAGCGTCTCAGCCACGTCCGAGGCCTCCTCGCC
>VXTH01000138.1:3749-8296 GCA_009837565.1 Chloroflexota bacterium
TCCTCGCCGACTGCCGCGATGCGTGTGCCGCTCGACCGCCAGGCCGGTCTGCACCGGCGGTTGACGATGCCGGCGCAGGTGCAACGCCATCCAGACCGCGGCGACGGCTGTAAGGATCGCGAGCAGTTGGGGAACGGACAGCGCGCCGGCGACGGCCGCTTCGTCGGTGCGTAAGAGGGAGAGCGCGCCGCGCACCACCGCGTAGGCGAAGACATAGAAGGTGAACCCCCATCCTGCGCCGACGCCCATCCGACGGAACAGGAACAGTCCGGCGAGGATCATGAGGTCGAGGATTGGCTCGTAGCCGCCGGCGACCGGATGGACGGCGACGGGCGCCTCGCCCTCGAAGCCTCGTGAGCCGCGATACCAATCGTCGACGCCCGGCGCCGACCATGGACCGTCGGTCAACGGATGTGTGTAGCGGAAGGCCCAGGGCAGCTCGGAGGCGTTGGCGAAGTGCTCGCCATTGACAAAGTCGCCGAAGCGTCCGACGGCCTGACCAAGAATCATGCCAGGGGCGGCGACGTCCAATGCGATCCACTTGGGAAAGTTGGGCTTGAAGAAGGTGACGTAGGTGAACCCGCCCAGGACGCCGCCGATCATCGCGCCGTAGATCGAGATGCCGCCGTCGGTCAGGGCGAAAATGTCGCCGACCGAGCCGATCTGGTCCGTGTGCTCGAAGACCCAGAGCAACCGGGCGCCGATGATGCCGGACACAACCGAGACGACCGCGATGGACATCGCGTCGTCCTCGGAGATCCGCGCCCGGCGAGCCAGTCGCACCGCCAGCCAGACGCCCAGCGCGATTCCGACCGCCGTGAAGAGTCCGTGCCAGGTCAGCTCGAATCCGCCCGTGTCGATCAACACCGGATTGATGTTGATGTTGATGATCCCAACCAACTCAGGCATCGTCCCGCCTCCCATCCTCAGGTTGAGCGTAGTCGCCGCCGAACAGTCCGCGACGTGGAGCGAGACGCAGTTTGCGCTTCGGCGGCTCTTCGCCCGTGACCAGGCGTTCGAGTTCCGAGGTCAGATCGATCCCGTGTCCGGCCTGGCCGGCGAGTTGCACACGATCCGCCGTCACCCGGGCCCAGACCCGTCGGCGTGGCATGAAGAAGGTGGTCGTCATGCCGACAATTCCCAGACCAATCCCGACCCAGAATGTGGTTCCACCCGGATCGCGGCGGACGTTCAAGCCGGTGAATTCACGCGGTCCGGCGAACTGATAACGCAGACCGGCATGGACGATCTCCTGCCCTTCGTCCAGTTCGAGCCGCCCGGCGTCCCCTCCGAGCCCCAGGATCATTCGGGAGGGGCGTGCGACCTGACCTCCGGCCGACGAGTCGTTGCTTGATCCGGTGGCGAGGCGAACGCCTTCGCCGCCCAGGGCGTCGAACTGCTCGGCGGTGCGGGCCTGGCCGAAGCGCTCGAGCGCAATCAGGACATCGCCATCCGCGCCGGGAATGTCGGGCGCGACTTCGTAGAAAACGGACTCGGCGCCCAACCAGGTGAGCTGAATCGATCCAACCAGACGCGTTTCATCCTCGTCGAGTCGTCCCTGGAGCCCGCGATCGGGCTCGACGCCCTGATAGGTCAGGCTGACCCCGCTGCTCAACTCGACAGATTCGCCGACTGCCAGCAGACCGCGATCGCTCTCTCGCTGCTGTGAGTAGTAGAAGAACCCTTCACCGGCTTCAGCGTCGCGCAGACCGACCAGGAGGAATTCGTCCTCAGTGAGCGGCAATGCAGAGAGCATCGCCTCTCCTTCCGCCTGTTCAAGGGAGACGACGCCTTCGAATAACCGTTCACTGCCGATGGCCAGGATCAGGCGCGGACCGAGCGGCGGATCCTGGCCGACGCCGAGCTTGGCGAAGGTCAAACCCGACGCCGTCGCCGGTGTCGGGATGACCCGATACCAGAACTCATAGCTCTCCTGCGCGGGCACCATGGTCACGGCCAGCGAACGTGCGGCATCCAGCGGGATCAGCGTGTAGCCCGAGACGCGCACATCCTCGGCGTCCTCGCCTGGCACTTCGTCGGCCACCTCATGTTGCAGCGAGATCACTTCCTCTGAGACGACCGCGCCGTTGCGCTCGACCCGGACCCGCGGTCCGACGATCTGTTGGTCGAGAAAGTGCGTTTCGGCGTAGAGCAACTGGCCGGATGAGTGGTCGAACACCCGCAGTTCCGCGCCGTGTTCCCAGTACGCCGCCTGATGGACGCGGTAGCCGGCCGCGTGCACGGGTCCGTTGACCGTGACCTCGCCGCCGCCGACCTCGCGCCCGCCCTCCGCAACGCGGACGAAGCTGCGGAAGTCCAGCGCCTGGCCGTTATCGGCGAACCGAGCCACCGCGTCGTCGACGATCACCTGCACCTGTGCGCGGTCGTCGCCGGGAGGGAAGAGAATGTGGGACTCGCCCTCGGCGACCCAGAATTGGTACTCCTCGCCGGCGAACTTGGTCACCAGCGTCGCGCCCAGCAACAGCAGCAGCGCGAGATGCGTGACGAAGGTCGCCAGCTGCGCCCAGCCATAGCGATCGGCGAAGAGCATCACTTCACCATCGGTGGAACTCACCTCTTCGACGCGGTAGCGCGCGGCGCGCAGCCGGGCCACCAACTGATCGCGGGCCGATTCCGGTTGCTCATCCTCTTCAATGGAGGCCGAGGCGCGATGCCGCGCCCGGTCGAAGTAGGCGGCGTTGACCCGCTTCGGCGGACGTCGGACCGTGCGCCAGATCGGCGGCGCACGGCTGACGGTGCAGACCGAGATCGCGAGGGCGACCAGGGCCACGACGGCGTACCAATAGGGCTGCTTGTAGAGATTGAAGACGCCGCCGTTGGTCTCATAGAACCAGGGGAACTCGGCCAGGACGTCGGTGAACGCACCCCAGGTCGGGCGCTGCGCCTCGATGTGGATCTCGACCTGCTCCGGGATGTCGGCCAGCTGCGGCGGGACCTGAGGAATGATGACGCCGACGGCCGAGAACAATGCCGCCGCAAGGATCAGTCCGATCGCCCACTTAACCGACGTCAGCCGACGCCAGATCCACCAGGCGGGGTCGGGCCAGGTATCACGCCGCATGAATCTCAGCGTATCGGCGGCTGCTTCAATCCCGATCCGGTCAGCGGCACAAGCACACGCTCATCTTCGGCCAGCATTCCCCGCTCCAGCAGACGCCTCAGGGCGGCCAGCGGGACGGCCGAGGTTGGCTCGACGAACAGGCCGCGCTGCGAGATGGTCGTGCGCGCCAGTTCGATCTCCAACTCCGAGACCACGCCGGCTGCTCCACCGCTCTCGCGCACGGCTTCCAACATCTGCGCCAGCCGCGGCGGGTTCGCGACGGCGATCCCGTCGGCGATCGTCGGCTCAGGATCGCGCGCGTCGTGGTTGCGGAATGCGGTCGCGACCGGGCTGACGTTCATCGCCTGAATCGCGTACAACCGAGGCATCCGCTCGATTCGCTCAAGCTGGACGAGTTCCCGGAACCCTCGGTACAACCCGATCAGCAGTGAACCGTTGCCGACTGGCAACACGATTGCGTCGGGAAGACCGTGCTCGGCGATCTCCTCGGCCGCCCACTTCATGCCCTCGCTGAAGTACGGACTTTGGTTATGCGAGAGGTAGGGGATGCCCTGTTCTTGCGCGTACTGCTGGGCGGCCCGGGCAACTTCTTCGCGGTCACCGTCGACCTCGTGCAATCTGCCACCGACGGCGGTGATCTGCGATTTCTTGGTGTCCGGGGCGTCGGCGGGCACGAAGATCTCGGCCGACATCCGGGCTGCAGCGGCGTATGCGGCGAGCGCAGCCCCGGCGTTGCCGGACGAGTCCTCGACGAATGCGGACGCGCCGCCGCTCCACGCTGCGGAGACAAGCATCGCCGCGCCGCGATCCTTGAACGATCCGGTCGGGGAGAGGAACTCGAGCTTCAGCTCCAACCGCAAGCGCAGCGCGTCGGGCCAGTCGAAGCTGATCGTCGGCGTGCCACCCTGTCCCAGCGGTAACGGGGTCAACGGCAGGCGGATGCCCCCCTCCGGCAGTCGCGGATAGTCAATCTCGTAAAGTCCGCCGCAGCTCTCGCAGGAGAGCTCCAACGAGGCCGGCGCCAGGGCGACACAGCCGAGACAACTCAAGTGGTGTCGGACCACGGGCATCAGGCGAAGAACCTTCGAATGTCGTCCAGCAACAGCTCCGGAACTTCCATCGCGGGGAAATGGCCGCCTTCCGGGAACTCGGTCCAATGCACCACATCAACAGCGCGCTCGCACCATGACCTGGGCGGCAACGGCGTACCACGCTTGAGCTTGATGAATCCGGTGGGGACTTCAGAGCGTTCGCCCTCGCGCAGCCGCACCTGGCCGCCGATCTCGGCCTCAACGTCGGCAGGCGGACGTGTCGCCTCGTGGTAGATCCGCATCGCCGAGGGCTGCGTCCGCGTGAACCAGTAGATCGCGACCGTCGCTAACAGTTCGTCCTTCGTGAAGCGCCGATAGAGGTCGCCGCCGCGCGGGGCTTCGTCAGCTCGCATGACATCGGCCAGAATCCACCA
>VXTH01000210.1:0-2564 GCA_009837565.1 Chloroflexota bacterium
CGCCCGACTACGACGCGCGGATTCGGGCCATGGTGACCTGGGTGACCGACACCTGTGTGGACGTTGTCCGCTTTGCACATCACCACGGCGGAGGCGCGGCGGCCTTCACCGACAGTCCGCTGCAACAGGTGCTGCGCGACATCCTCGTCGCGAGCCAGCACATCTTCGTGGCGGATGTCGCCTACGAGCGCACCGGCGCCTTCCGTCTCGGCCGAGAGGCGAAGGGCGGCTTCTAGCGCGCCGATTCCATCGCTGCGATCTGTTCCGACCAGGCGAGGACGTTCTCGGCCTGTTCCAGCACGGGTTTGTCGATCATCTGGCCGTCGAGCGCGACCGCGCCGAGGTTTCGCTCGACGCCATCCTGATAGGCGTCGACCACCCGTCGCGCCCAGTCGACATCGTCCGCCGGCGGGCTGAAGATCCGATTGGCGGGACCGAGTTGGTCGGGGTGGATGCAGAACTTGCCCTGGAAGCCGATCTCCTTCATCCGTCGCAATTCGTCTTCGTAGCCCTCGGGATCGCGGATGTCGGTCCAGGGTGTGTCGAGTGGGGCGATGCCGGCCGCGTGTGCGGCGTTGACCGACGCCCGCCGGGCGAGTTCCAGTTCTGCGCCGCCCTTGGTCCGGCGCACGCCGATGCTGACGGCATAGTCTTCGCCGCCGACGCAGATTCCGACCAGCCGCTCCGACGACGCGCAAATCTCATACGCGTTGGCGACGGCGTGGGCGTTCTCAATCCAGGCCGCGATCTTCACCTGGCCATCGGACAGGCCGCGTGCGCGTTCCAGCAAGGTCAGATAGTCGTCGATCCGCTGGACATCACGAGCCTGCTCAATCTTCGACACGCTCACTCCGTCCAGCCAGGGCTGCACGATGGCGTCGAGTTCCTGTTCAATCAGGCCAGTGTCGTAACCGTTGGTGCGGACAAAGACCTGGCGCCCGCGCTTGGGGAAGTCGGGCAGGACTCGGCAGAGCAGATCTCGCGCGGCCGGTTTATCGTCCCAGGCGACCGAATCCTCGAGATCGAAACAGAGCACGTCGGCTTCGGCGTCGCGCGCCTTTTCGATGAATCGTTCGCGAATCCCGGGCACCGACAACATGGAACGCATCACGGTGACTGCCACTACAGATCCTCCTCGTCTTCGCCGTTTTCAGGTTCGGGCCTCGCAAAGGTCGCTCGCAGACCCTCAAGGTCGGCCAAGTCACCGGTTGCGCAACCACGGAAGCCAAGCGACGCGGCGTACGCCGCGTCGGGCGGCGATCCGTAGACGACCGGCAAGTTGTAGGCCGCCGCCGTCATCACGACGTGCGAACTGGCCTGTTGGACGGTCGGACTGTCCGGTTTGACGCCCAACGACTCGGCCATCTCCGCGTGGTCGTAGGCGATCCAGGTCATCCGATCGGAGGAGTCGCGCATCGCGGCCAGGCAGTCGGACATGATGTCGATCGCCCGTGGATCGTGAAAGCCGACTGCCATCGCGGTCAGCCCGGGACGGATGCCGGCTCGGATTTCAAGCTCCTCCAGCACGCCTTCCAGATAGCGGAGTTGATCGACGCTCGCGGCCGTCTGGACAGCAACTCCGTAGACCCCGGGCTGGAGGGCGTGTTGCAGATATGGGCGAGTCTGCCCGGAATCCAACGTTGGAGTGACCAGATACACCGGAGGGCCGATCTGCAACGCGGCAGCCACGCGCTCGGTCGCCGCGAGATAATCGGTCTCGTCCTGCGGATGGACGAGGATTAGACCGTCGGCCGAGTCAACGTCGGACTGATCGGGTAATGGCGCGTCGGGAAGCACGACGAACATCGCGCGCACGTTATCCATGGCCAGCAACCACGCTTCCGTCGTCAGTTCGGGCTGAAACGGTCGACCCGCTCGCGCAACGCGTCGTCCTGATCAAACGGACCGACGACCGCTGCGGCGAGATTGCCCTCGCGGACAACGCGCTGAGCCACTCGCTGGATATCGGTGGCGGTGACAGCCAGGTAGCCGGCAATCGTTTCCTCGACCGGTTCGATGAATCCGTTCGAGAGCAGCATCCCGCCGGCCCGGTGGCACCAGCTCGCGGCGGCGTCGAGACCTAGCCGGAACGATCCGATCGCATGCTCCCGAACTCGGTCGATCTCTTCATCGGTGACCGGCTCAGCGACGAGCTTGCCCAGCTCATCGAAGACCACGTCCACCGTTTCCAATACGTGCTCGTCGGTGACGCCGGCCATGATCGTCAGGTGTCCGGCGTCGTCAAAGGCCGTCGGGTATGAGCCGACCGAATAGGCCAGCCCTCGCTTCTCGCGAATCTCGGTAAACAGCCGGGAACTCATCCCGCCGCCCAGCACTTCGTTGAGTAGCGCCATTGCGTAGCGGTCGGGGTCCAGGCGATGGATCGAGCGAAGCGCCAACGCCAGATTGCACTGCTTGAGGTCTCGGACTTCAATCTGAGCCACGTCGGCGGACATAGAGTCGGCGGCCGAAGGCCGGGCCGGCGACGGCACGAAATAGTTGCTCATCCAGCCACAGCCCCAATGACCCACGGCCAGCTCGAGCACTTACTCGCGCTTAACAAT
>VXTH01000210.1:2574-8253 GCA_009837565.1 Chloroflexota bacterium
AGCCGGCTGCGGCGCGTTCCCATCGCGGGCCGGGCCGGCGACGGCTCGAATGCGTTGCTCTGCCAGCCACTGCCCCAATGACGCTCGGCCAGCTCGACCACTTCCTCGCGCTGCACATTGCCGGCGACAGACAACACAATCTGGGACGGCCGGTAGAACCTGTCAATGTGGTCGACGAGATGTTCTCTCATCACCGCGCCGACCGACTCCAGGTCTCCGGCGATTTCCCAACCCAGGGGCTGCTCGCCGTAGGCGGCGTCGCTGATCAATTGCATCACGCGCTGACCCGGTTGATCGTGTGCTCGGCGAATCTCGGAACAGATCACAGTCCGTTCGCGCTCGATCTCGGCTTCGGCTAGCAATGAGTGGCGGACCGAGTCGGCCAGGACATCCATCGCCAGCGGCAGCCGATCGAACGGCACCCGATTCCAGTAGCTGGTCAGTTCTCGACTCGTGAAGGCGTTGAGCGAACCGCCGGCGCCTTCGATCGCGGCGGAAATCGCGGTCGGCTCGGGCCGAGCTTCGGTGCCTTTGAAGAGCATGTGCTCCAGGTAGTGGGACAGTCCCAGCGTTTCCCGCGCCTCATCCCGTGAGCCGACGCCAACATAGGCGGCAAGCACGGCCGCTTGCGAATGCGGAATCTCAGTGACGACGACGCGCAACCCGTTGGGTAGCGTGTCGATCGTCGGCTCGACGGAGGTCGCTGCGGCGCTGGAGTTGGGCATACGTCAGCACAGCATACCCACAAGCCGAACTGCGTAGCGCTCGCCTACAACGCTCTGCAGCGCTGCCCTTCAGAGATTTGTCGTCGTGCTCACTCAGTACCAACGCCCTGCAAGAAGACGAAGTCGCCATCCTGGTCGTTACTTCGCACGTAGCCGTAGACGGCGTAGATCGAATACCCGTATGTCCTGGTATTCACAGTGGAGGTGTCGGTGTACGAGGTCGCGTCGGACGCGGGCGTGTCTAGCTCCTCGCTCGTGTAGTCCTGCCCCAGCTCAGGATGCGAAACCGTGTACCAGGAATCCCGCTCAATGACGTAGCCGCTGAGCGTCAACGCAAGACCCGTCCAGGACAGCGTGGGAGCGGTCCAGGCCAGGTCGATTCCGCTGGTGGTTCGCGTCTTGGTCAGGCTGCCCGGCTTTGAGACTCCCGGTGCGGTGATCGATACGGAATCGCTCGGATCACTACTCGAATCTTCGCTGTACACAGCGCTGACTCGGAACTCGTATGTCTGCTCCGTCATCAGCAACTCGGTCGAGGTGTACTCGGTGTCGCTCACATCCTCCGCGATCGTCTCCCACTCGCTGTCTCCCGCGGCACTGGTCTTGCGCATCTCAACGTCGTATCCGGTCGGCGCATCCTCGCCGGGATCAAGCGTCGGAGCGCTCCAGGACAGCTCGATTCCGCTCGTCGCCACGGTCGCGGAGAGGTCGGTCGGCGCAGGCGGAGGATCACTCGCCTCCACGCCCGACGCGATCAGTAATCCGACCAACAGCGCCCCCACAACCAACGCCAACGCCCATGGCCGACGCACGAGTGATCCGGTAAGTCCAGTCATTGCTCGTTCTCCAATCGCAGCAAACCAATCAGTCAAGCCAGTGCTGACAACTGCCCGCCGGCCCGGCGCGCACGACCACGAACTGCGCATTTCGGCTCATTCCGATCCTCAATCGCTCGCGATCGCTAGCGGCACGGCCACTGGCGTCGACATCTCGACCCGGTCGCCGCGCACGAAGTCGTACACAGCGCGCAGGCCATAGAGGTAGTACGAGCCGCTGCTGCCCGTCGTGTCGGTGTACGATGTCGCGCCTGTGCCGAGCGTCGACAGCTCAGTCCACGACGCTCCCGCGACAGCGACTCCGTCTGCGTCGGTCTCGAGGCGCTCAACGACAATCGCGCTCAGTGACGGCAGATTTGAAAGCCAGGACAGCGACGGCGCCGTCCAACTCACGTCCATCCCGTCATCCCCGGCGGAGGCGGACAGGTTTGAGGCCGAAGGCGCGGCGGGAATCGAGATGGTCACCGTGGATGACGCCGGCCCTCTCTGGTTGTAGCTGTCGTTGATCCTGAAGATTCCGATGACGCGGAAGTTGTAGTCCGAATCTTCAGCCAGGGTTGGCGACACCGTCTGGGTGGTGGCGGTGTCGCTGCTGCTTTCGTAATCCACGGTCCATCCAGAGGATCCGTCCGCCAGCTGATAGGCCCGCTGGATCATGTAGCCCACGAGTTCGATCTCGAATTCGCCGGACGATTCCACCGTCGGAGCCGTCCAGGAAAACTCGATCCCGCTGGTCTTCAACGTGCCCGTGAAGCCGGTCGGCGCAGACAGATCCGGCTGGCTGGCGCCCTGCGTGATCGCCTGCGGCAGGCAGAGGCACAGCAGCAGCAGACCCAGGATCGCGAACCGCTTCGCCCACCGCGGCACACACACGTTGCCCATCTTGACCGGGACAGCCATCTTGTTCACCACCCGCCCCGCCACGATGATTGTCGACACGAGGACGAGACGTTTGAGACAAGTGTATCCAGATTCAGACGAAGTGGTGAAATACTCTTGAACATGATGTTGGACATTACGATCTAGTTCTGACCTACAAGCCACATATCTCCACATCTGAACGCCGCGATCAGGCGCGGCCTGCCGCCCGTTTCGTTCTCACGCTTGGGCAGACAGTGCACGGCCGCCGATCCTCCTCCGCACCGCCAGGTCTCCTGGGCTGCCGTATCTTGACCGTTGCGGCTGTTGCCGATCCCAGGCCGCCGTACAAGGAGGTTGGCCTGCAAGCATTCGTCGAGGCGCGCTATGAGTATCACTGGGCGCCGCTGCTCGGCTGCCTGGTCGGTCAGCTGGAGCACATCGGCGCGGCGCAACCCAGCCATGTGATCGGCGCGGTCACCGGGATCAGCTACCAACCGCCGCAGGACGCCGAGCTGCCCGCGCTGCTGGAGGATGGACTCGCTGCGCTCGGCGTCGGCTCCCGGATTGTCAATCAGTCGTTCCCCAACCGTCTGCAACGATTTCGTTGGTGTCGACGAGTCCGCAGCGAACTGCGTGCCGACCGTCCGGTCACGGCTTACGGGGTCGGCGTCTCCGCCTTCGGTCCGACCTGGGGGCTGATCGTCGGTTGCGACGACGAACGACGCGCCTGGCGTCGAGACGGCCCGATGACCGAACAGGTCTCGCCCTGGCTCCCGGAAGCGGAATTAAACGCCGCACCCGTGCTGATAGCTATCGCCGCTCGCGAAGTTGGTCCGACCGCGCGAGAGCGCATCGAGCAAATCGCCGCCCAGGCCTTCGACCATTCGTTGGATCGGGCTGAGCGCGACCTGGTCGAACGGTTGGAACTCCTCAACAGCGACATCGAGATCGAACCGCAGCGCTACTCGCACGAAGTCCAGGCGCTAGCCGCCAACTGGGGAGAAGCCGCCACCTTCTGGCGCGAGTTCCCGCACGAAGATTTCGGACCGATCGCCCAGCTGATCGCCGTCGCGCTCTCGCGCTATTCGACCCTGTTCCCGTATCCAATGGGCGGGCAGCCGAACAATCCCGGCGTCCGGAGTGCAGCCGTCCACATTCTGCACGAGGCCGCCGAGATTCTGGCCGCGGGCCATTGATACACTCCCAACCAACCACCGACGGAGAACTCCATGGCCATCAACGTCAAGCTCTTCATGACCCTGGTGCCGCTCTCCAGGTCGAAGAAATCGAACCTCTCGGTCGACTGGTTCGACGGGATCACCGCACAGCACATCCTCGAATCGGAAGAGTTCTCCGAACAGGATCAGGAAGCGATTGCGGTGGTGATCAACTCCGTACAGGCCCAGGTCGACGACCCGCTCCACGACGGTGACGAAGTCGATCTGCTGGTGAATCTGCAGGGCGGATCAGAAGGAGCGACATCGAGCCCGTGAGCAGCGGCGAACCCTCACCGAAGTACATCTTCATCACCGGCGGCGTGATCTCCTCCGTCGGCAAGGGCATCACCACCGCTTCACTCGGACGACTGCTTCAGTCCCGCGGCGTTTCGGTCACCGTGCAGAAGCTCGATCCCTACCTCAACGTCGACCCGGGCACGATGTCGCCTTACCAGCATGGTGAGGTCTACGTCACCGACGACGGCGCCGAGACCGATCTCGACCTCGGACACTACGAACGATTCCTCGATCAGAACCTGACGACGGCCTCCTCGGTCACGATGGGGCAGAGCTCGGCGTCCGTGATCGAGCGGGAGCGTCGCGGAGACTACTTGGGGGGCACGATTCAGACCGTGCCCCATGTCACCGACCTGGTCAAAGAGCGCGTCCGTAACCTGGCGAAGAGCGCAGGAGTGGATGTGTTGATCGTGGAGGTCGGCGGCACGGTCGGCGACATTGAAGGCCAGGCGTTCCTCGAGGCGATCCGCCAGATGCGCTACGAGGAGCCGCGCAACGGCACGCTCGCGATCCACGTGACGCCGCTCTTCCATCTCAAGGCGACGAACGAGCTCAAGACCAAGCCCACCCAGCACTCGGTGCGCACCCTGCGCAGCATGGGTATTCAGCCGGACGTGATCATCTCGCGCACCGACATCCCCGCCGACGAGTCGATCACCGACAAACTGGCCCTGTTCTGCGACGTCCCGGCCGAAGCGGTGATGACCCTGGAAACCGCTTCGTCGATCTACCAGGTGCCCGCGATCCTCGAGCAGGCCGGCCTGACCGAACTGACGCTTGAGCGGCTCGGGCTTGAGCCGAGATCCCCCGACCCGGGACGTTCAATCGGCGACTGGATTGAATGGACCGACCGCCTGTCCCGGACCGACCGCGTGTGCCGGGTCGCGATTGTGGGTAAGTACATCGAGCTGCGCGATGCGTATCTGTCGGTCAAGGAGGCATTGATTCACGCTGGCGCGCAACGCGGCGCCAGCGTCGACATCACCTGGATTCAGTCGGACGATCTCGATCACGCCGACCAGCCGGAGATCGCCGCGGCGCTGGCCGACGTCGATGGCGTGATCGTGCCGGGAGGGTTCGGCGAGCGAGGCATCGAGGGTGAAGTTGGCGTAGCTCGGTTCGCGCTCGAACAGAACATCCCCTACCTCGGGCTCTGCCGGGGGATGCAAAATATGGTCATCGCCTTCGCCCGCGAGCGACTCGACCTGCCCCAGGCCAACACGACCGAGGCCGACGAGCAGACCATCGACCCCGTCATCGCCCTGCTCGACGAGCAACGCGAAGTCACCGAGATGGGCGGCACGATGCGGCTGGGCAAGTATCCCTGTGCCCTGCTGCCCGAGACTCGGGCGTATGAGCTGTATCAGTCGGAATTCGCCTACGAGCGTCACCGCCATCGCTGGGAGTTCAACCCGCAGTACCGCGATCGCTTCGAGCGAGCCGGACTGATCGCCAGCGGTACCTCGCGCGATGGCGAGTTGGTCGAGATTGCCGAGGTCTGCGAGCACCCGTTCATGCTCGGCTCGCAGTTTCACCCCGAGCTCAAGTCAAGGCCCGAACGATCGCATCCCCTGTTCCTCGGCTTCATCGATTCCGTCCTGGCCGAGTCGGAGACGGCGCTGCGCCATCCGGTCGGGGCGACCAACTCGTCGCACTGATGGCCTCTCCCCCGATTCTCCACAGCCCCCCCGGGGCGGGGGGGTGGACAGGGCGGGCGCGGGCGGCGGAGGGGGGGGGGGGGGG
>VXTH01000165.1:0-4913 GCA_009837565.1 Chloroflexota bacterium
ACCCGGCAGGGCGTGCGCTCGGCCAGCCGCCCACCCTTGGCATGTGGCCCGCCAGGATCGGGATGCTGAAGACGAAGGAACTGCTATTCAGCGGCGATACCATCGACGCTGTCGAGGCGGAGCGGATCGGGATGATCAACCGTGTCTATCCCGAGGAACAGCTGGACGAGGAAACGATGGCCTGGTGCCAACGCATCGCCAACGTCCCCCTCGACGGTCTGACCGTTCACAAGCACTCGACCAACCGCTGGGCCGAACTGATGGGCCTGACGATGTCGGTCTACGAAGGCGCGGAGTTCAACGCGATCTTCGCCGAGACGGCGGCGATCGAGGAGTTCGGCAGAATCTCGATGACCAAGGGCCTCAAGGCCGCCCTGGAATGGCGAGACGACCCCTTCGGCGACGGTCGGGGTGCGGTGCGGCGCTGAAACCCGCACAGAGTCACCCTCCCCTTGCACGCTCGGCTCCCATAGCGCACATTAGTTCTGCTATGCTGAACAAGTCTTGTCCGACCCAAAGCACGCTGCGAGCCTCCGACATGCCTCCGACCAACCCGTTCCCGATTGACCAACACCTTCCAAACTCAACCACTGTTCAACCACCCGAATCGACGAAACCCAGCAATACACGGAGCTTCGTCCGTTTTGTTCTCCGGCGCCGCTCAGGAAAAAAATCTCTACCAACCACTCCGACAGGGCGTGTCGGTGTCGGAAGTGCCCGCCCCGGTACCATTCAATCGACTTTTGCAGAGGAGACTCGATGACTGAATACGAAAACGTCCTGGTCGAAGTCGACGGCCCGGTGGCCACGATCACCCTGAACCGTCCGGAGAAGCTCAATGCAATCTCGGGCGGGTTGCGCGACGACCTGGAAGCGGCGCTGCGTGAGTTGAATCCCGGCGACGACGTCCGCGTCATCCGGCTCAAGGGCGCCGGCCGCGCGTTCTGCGCGGGATACGACCTGACGCCGGGCGGCGGGGCGATGAACTGGCGTCCGAACCAGCGCACCGGCGACCAGGCCTGGGAGCTGGGCGAGTCACGGATCGCGCTCGACCGCGAGAACCTGCGCGTCTCCGTAGACCGCTGGCTCTGGATGTGGGGCTATCGCAAACCGATCGTCGCCCAGGTCCACGGCTGGTGCCTGGCCGGCGGCGGCGAGATGATCGGCGCCTGCGACATCGTTTTCGCGTCAGAGACGGCGCGCTTCGGCCATCCGGCCGGCCGCGCGATTGGCATTCCGCCGACCCTGGGCATGTGGCCGGCCAAGATCGGGATGCTGAAGACGAAGGAGCTGCTCTTCAGCGGCGACACCGTCGACGGCATCGAGGCCGAACGGATCGGAATGATCAACCGCGCCTACCCCGAGGAACGGCTCGACGAGGAGACGATGGCCTACTGCCAGCGAATCGCCAACGTGCCGCTGGACGGACTGACCGTCCACAAGCACTCGACTAACCGCTGGTTCGAGCTGATGGGCCTGCGCGTCGCCGCCTCCGAGGGCGCCGACTTCGACGCCATCTGGCACGAAGCGCCGAGCATCGACGAGTTCGTCAACATCGGCCGCGAGAAGGGGCTCAAGGTCGCGCTCGAGTGGCGCGACGACCCGTTCGGCGACGGCCGCGGCGCGCTCAAGCGTCGGACCTAGCTGTCCATGTCCTCGATGCGACCACTACCGACGGCGTCAACCGCGCAGGTCCGCGGCTACGCGTTGCGGGTCTGGGAATGGCCGTCGAGCGGCGATCCGGTTCGGACGGCCGCGCTAATCCACGCCACCGGATTTCACGCCCGGACCTGGGATGCGGTCGTCCGGCTCTTGCCCGAGGACTGGCGCGTGTTCGCACTCGACATGCGCGGCCACGGAGCCTCGCAAGCGCCGCCCGACAAGGCCGGCGCCGACTGGCGCGAGATGGCCGCCGACTTGAACGAGTGGCTGGCGCAGCGAGATCTCACCGATGTGGTCGCCGCCGGACACTCGATGGGAGGCTGCGTCTGCACCATTGCGGCGGCATCTGGGGATCGCATCGAATCGCTGGCGCTGATCGATCCGGTGCTGGTCAATCCTCGCGGTCCGATGCCTCCAACCCCTCCCGATAGCCTCTCAGTCGCCGCCCGCAAGCGTCGACGAATCTGGTCGAGTCCTCAGGAGATGGCGGACTCGCTGACCGGCCGCGGAGCCTTCACGCACTGGCCCAGGGAAGCCGTCGAGAGTTATGTGCGATATGGGCTGAACCCGACCGGCACGCTCGGTGAGTGGGAGCTGGCCTGCGATCCAGAGGTCGAGGCCTGGTGCTTCGAGTATGCGCCGACGGTCGATCCTTGGCCGGACATGGCCAGGGCGAGACAACCGACCTTGATCCTGCGGGCCGGTGAGAGCTTTGGACACGCATCGCCAACCGGTCAGAATGCGGTCGAAGTCTTCCCCAACGCCTTCGAGTCAGTCGTGGAGGACTCGGACCACTTCATCCCCATGCGCCGCCCGGACGCCGTCGCCGAGACGATGATCACCGTGGCGAGGGATTGCTCAGCAGATAATCCGGACTAAATCCGGCGATGCCTGCCCGGATGTTGGGCGCCAGTCGGTCAGTGATCACAGCGCTGGCGAACTGGTACCGATCGGAGTCCCAGGCGAGATCGTCCGCCAGGCATCTGGCCGATTCGCCGGTGCCGGCGCGGAAGTGTCCGGATGTGTCGGCGAACTGATCGATGGCGAATCGGCGCGCGCCGGTCTCGGCAACCTGCGAAGCGAAGCCATCCGGATCCGCAATGGGCAAGAGCGGCGTCATCGTGATCGCTACGGGAATCCCAGCCTCTGCGACCTCACGCGCAGCGTCCAGTCGATCCTGAATTGGAGGGTTTCGAGGCTCAAAGGCCCGCCGAACGTCCTCCGAGTCTGTCGTGATACTGAGATTGACGCAGAGCTGATCGAATCGTCGAAGCAGATCGATATCGCGCACGACCAGCGGGCTGCGGGTCTGAACGACCAGGTGAGCGCACTTCTCAGCCAGGATCGGCAGCAGCGAACGCGTCAGCTCGAGCCGGGCGCTCAATCGGCTGGTACGGATCGGTGGCGCTGCTCAGGTAAATCGTCTTGCTCGCAAGCGAGCGTCGAATCCGGGAGAGTTTGAGCGCGGCGTTCTGCTTGACTCGGACCCAGTCGCCCCACGACGCCTGTTTGTCGAACGGGGCGAAGAAGGCGGCGTAGCAGTAGGAACACCCGAAGCTGCAGCCGACATACGGATTGAGCGAATAGTCATACTCGCGGAGGTATCCGGCGCCGGGTGTGAGGACTTGGCGCGCGTCATAGGTTTCGACGGTGATTGGCACGACTGGTTAGTCAAACGCCCCTGACACCAGGTGCTCGACGTATTCCTCGTCCGACATGCCGACGATGTCTTTGTAGACGTACTCGTTGTCCTCGCCCAGGAGCGGAGCTGCCTTGGTCAGTTCGGCCGGAGTTTCGGAGAGGCGGAATGAAGGTCCGTCGTATGCTCGGTGGCCCATGGTCGGGTGATCGAGCATCCAGAAGTGACCCCGGTGGGCGAGTTGAGGGTCTCCGCGCAGATCCTCGGGCGTCTGCACGACGCCTGCCGGGACGCCAGCGCTCTGCAGTTGTTGCATCAACTCCTCGGCTTGCTGGGTTCGGGTCCAGGAGGCAATCTCGGCATCGAGCGCTTCCGCCTCCAATGAGGTCCAGGACGGCTGACCTGCCACATCCGCCAGCGATGCCAGTTCGGCTTCGCTGGTGACGGTGATCGCGATCCAGCGGTCGTCGTCATCGCCTCGCGCCGCGCACTGGTAGGTGCCATAGGGGCAATAGTCGGGGTGGCCTGCGCCCAGCGGTTGCTGCTCCCGGCCGTTGACGGTGTAGTCGAGCACCATGGTCTCGGTGGCGTGGATCGCGGCCTCCATCTGGCCGAAGTCGATGTTCTGTCCTTCGCCCGTGCGTTGGCGATGATCGAGCGCGGCCAGCAGTGCTGAGGCGGCGAAATGTGGCACGAGGAAGTCGGTGTAGGCGACACCGGTGCCGATTGGCTCCTCACCCGGGTAGGCGGTCAGGTGCGAGATGCCGGCGGCGGCCTGGAGCACATGCCCATAGCCCTGCCACATCGACCAGGGGCCGGTCAGGCCGTACATCGGCATCGAGATCATGATCAGGTCGGGGCGGACCTCACAAAGATCCTCGTAGGTCATGCCCCATGCGCGCATCGCCTTGGGCGTGAAGGACTCGGTCACGATGTCGCAGTGCTCGACGATTCGCTTGGCGATTGCGACGCCGTCGGGATGCTGCAGGTTGAGCGACACGCACTGCTTGGACGAGTTGAAGTCGGCGTAGTAGCCGCTGTTGTCAAGGCCCGGTTCATCATTGGCGAAGGGAGGAGCGCGCCGCAGCGGCTCGGGCCGGACGGAGGATTCGATCCTGATCACCTCCGCGCCGTGGTCGGCGAGGTACTTGGAGACCAGCGGTCCGACTCCCACCCAGGCGAAATCAGCGACGCGTATGCCCTCGAAGACCGTGCTGATCGCCATGTGCCCCTCCTAGACTGTGCCCTCGTCGGATAGCTGCATGATCTCGTCGTCCGAGAGACCGAGCAGGTTGCCGTAGACGTAGAAGTTGTGCTCACCAATCCGCGGCGCTCGATGACGGATTGAGATCGGGGTCTTGCTCAACCTGGCCCAGGGACCCGGATACGTGACATGGGCTTCTTCGTGCTCGATCTCTGTCCAGTAGTCGCGGGCCGCGAGGTGTTCGTTCTCCAGCAGATCGCTCGGCGTATGCACAATGCCCCAGCCATTGCGGATCTGTTGCGCCTCGGAAACCAGTTGCGCGCGGGTGAACCGCTTGCAGAACGCCACCAGCACATCATTGAGATGGTCGCCGTCTTCCCCGGTGGGAGGAATCAGGATGCCCTGCGT
>VXTH01000165.1:4923-8237 GCA_009837565.1 Chloroflexota bacterium
CCGTTAATCCAAACAGGCCGCCGTAGGACAGCGCAGCAACGTAGCCGTCGGCTGCTTCGTAGACGTACTGTCCCGACTTGTAGCCGCCAATCTCGCGCCCGTTGCCCGGTCGGCCGTTGTTGATTCCGCGAATGTCCCAGGTCGGCGAGGCGTTGTCATGGGTGAACGTGACGGCTTCCTGCATCGACTGATCGACGTGCTGGCCGCGTCCGGTCTTCGTGCGCTGATAATGCGCGATCAGCGTGCCAACCACCGCCTGCGCCGAGGCCTGGGTGAAGCCCTGCGAGGCGGTCGGCCGGATCGGCGGACGCCCGGGCGCGCCGCACAGTGACGACAGACCTCCCATCGCCGTGCCGACAAGGTCGGTCGCCTTCCAGTTGGCGTAGGGACCATCGCGACCGAACGGCGTGATCGACGTGTGCACCAGTCGCGGATGCGATGAGCGCACCGTCTCAACACCCAGCCCCAGCGCCGCAGCAGCGTCCGGTGGACAGGTCTCAATCAGGAAATCGGCGCTGTCCAACAACCGGGTGAAGAGTTCCTGGCCGCCAGTGGTCGTCAGGTCGAGCGTGGCGCCCAGCTTGTTGGCGTTGAATGTCCACCAGTGCAGCGAGTACTCCGGATCGACCACGTCGCCGCGGAACGGTCCGATGAATCGCGACTCGTCGCCGCCCGGTTGCTCGACCTTGATCACTTCCGCGCCCAGGTCGCCGAGCATCCGACCGGCGAGCTGGCCCAGCTCGTTGGTCAAGTCGATGACACGAAATGGAGCGAGTGGTCCGGCAGCGATTTCGGTGGTCATGGGTTGAATGATAGATGGGGATGGTGCGAGATCGTGCTCCCTCCCCCTCTGGGAGTGGCCTGCCCCGCACTTGATGCGGGGGGCTGGGGTGAGGGTCCGGCGCAGGGAGGGCCCTCACCCTAACCCTCTCCCTCGAGAAGAGGGGATTAGAAGGGAGGGCCTAGCTCGCGGCCGCCGCATGATCCGGGCGGCGATGGATGATGTGGACTCCCTGGAGGCTCGGGATCAGATCTGCGATTGCACCGCGGAGCTCGTCCAGGTTGACCTGCTCCTGCGCCGAGACCGCGATCGGCCGGGTACCGACCTCTTCGGCAATCGCCTCCATCACCTCGTCCAACGGCTGCTCGATCGCATCGATCTTGTTGACCACCGTGAGAGTGGGACGCTGATCAACGCCGAGCTCACGCAACGTCCGCTCGACGCTGGCGACCTGCTCGAGGACGTCGGGCGAGGTACCGTCAACGACGTGCAGCAGCAGATCGGCCTCCTCCAGCTCCTCAAGCGTCGCTCGGAACGCCGCGACGAGCTGGGTTGGAAGTTTCTGGATGAACCCCACCGTGTCGGACAGCAGCACCGTGTGCTCATCCGTGAGCCGACAGCGGCGCGTCGTCGGATCGAGCGTCTCGAAGAGCCGATCGCGCGCGCGGACCCTGGCGTCGGTCATGACGTTCATCAGCGTCGATTTGCCGGCGTTGGTGTAGCCGACCAGCGCGACGAGCGGAATCCCGGCCCGGTCGCGCTTGTTGCGATGTTGCTGCCGATGAGTGCGGACCCGCTCAAGGTCCTTCTTCAGCCGTTTGATCTGATTACGGATCAGCCGGCGGTCGGTCTCGAGCTGGGTCTCACCGGGTCCGCGGGAGCCAATCGCGCCTTCCATTCGCTCGAGGTGCTCCCATTGGCCGGTCAGACGCGGCAGCAGGTACTCGTGCTGGGCCAGGGCGACCTGCAGGACGCCCTCACGGGTGTGGGCCCGCTGACTGAAGATGTCCAGGATCAGCGCCGTTCGATCAATGATCTTGATCTCCAGCCGCTTCTCGAGGTTGCGCTGCTGAGCGGGCGTGAGTTCGTCGTCGAAGATGGCAAGCGACGCCTTGAGCTCATCGCGCAGCTCAGCAATCTGCTCCAACTTGCCCTTGCCCACGTATGAACGGGGATCGGGATGGCGAAGACGCTGCTTGACCCTCGCCAACGGCATCGCGCCGGCGGTGAAGGCGAGTTGCGAGAGTTCTTCCAGGGATGAATCGATGTCCCAGTGCCCGGCGTGACGGTAGTCGACGCCCACGAGGATCGCCCGCTCAAAGGGTGGATGTGTCGGATGATGCTTGCGGCGCCCACTCTTGGGTCGCCGATTGCGTTGACGTGGAATCGTAGTCTCCGTCGCTACGTCGGACGGCTTCCGCCGCCAGACGAGGTGCAGTCTAGTCAGAGCAACAGACGGAGCTAGTTGAACATGTCCCCGCGGACCTCCTCTTGAGGTGATTGTTTCCAGCTTACTGCGAAGTGAACGCCGCGATCCGTTCGACGCCTTCGTCGACCTCGTTGTCAGGCAACGTCAGACTCAGGCGGATGTAGCCCTCTCCGGCGGGGCCGTAGCCGTTTCCGGGAGTCACGACGACGCCCTGTTCCTCGATCAGTCGGGCGGCGAAGTCGGCGGATGTATCGCCGGAAGGGATCTTCGCCCAGATGTAGAGGCTCGCCTTGGGGTTGGTGACCTCCAGGCCGATCGAGCGGAGCGCATTGACGACCTTGTCGCGACGCTTCTGGATGATCGAGTTGTTCGCCTCGATCACCGACTGATCTCCGTCGAGTGCGGCGATCGCCATCTGCTGGATCGCCTGGGGGATGCCCGAGTCGATGTTGGACTTGACCCGCAGCAGCGGGTCGACCAGCTCGGCGTTGCCGCAGGCCCAGCCGAGCCGCCAGCCGGTCATGTTGAAGGTTTTGGAGAGGGAGAAGTACTCCATCCCGGCGGCTTTGCCCGACGGCGCCTGCAAGTACGCGGGCGCCTCGTATCCGTCGAAGGTGACGTCGCAATAGGCGTTGTCGTGCAGCACGGCGATCTCATTGTCCAGACCGAACCGTGCGGCGCGCTCGAAGAAGTCGATGTCGGCCAAGGCGCCGGTCGGATTGTTCGGATAGTTGATCCAGAGCACCCGAGCCCGCTCGCGCACGTCGGCCGGGATCGCATCGAGATCGGGCAGGAATCCATTCTCTTCAGTCAGCGGCATGGTGTGCGAGATGCCACCCGCAAACATGGTGCCGATTGCGTACACCGGATAGGCCGGATCGGGGACGAGCGCCACGTCGCCGGGGTCGATGAAGCAGAGCGCCGAGTTGGCGATCCCCTCTTTTGCCCCGATCAACGGAACGATCTCCGTGGCCGGATCGAGCGCGACCTCGAACCGTTGGGACATCCAGCGGGCAATGCACTCGCGCAACTCGGGCAATCCTTCGGTCTCCGGATATCGGTGATTGGCGGGCACGTCGGTGTGCTCGTGCAGCGCTTCGAGAA